>WQZC01000194.1 GCA_009780925.1 Actinomycetes bacterium
CACACGGAAGATGATCTGCCGCTCCGGCTCGCACAGCCGCTGGATGATCGCCGCGTCGGCGTACTGCGGGTGGCGGGCGATGACCGGGGCCAGGCAGTCCAACACCTCGTGCACCGCTTGGTGGAACTCGGTCTCGCCCTGGTTGCGGGCCAGCACGTCTTGGAAAATGGCTTGCAGTTTGTCCTCGAGTGGCTTCATGATCGAGCCTTTCGCGCGTTCACGGCGAAAGCGCGCGATCCGTGCTCAGCCACCTGTGGCCCAGCACCGGCGCCGCCGCCGTGTGGGTCGGGAAGCGGCGCCGTTGCCGCGCTCAGAAATCCTCGGTGAGTTCGGCCTTGCGCCGCAACAACTGGTTCGGGGCGAACCGTTCGCCATAACGCTCAGCCAACTCGTCGGCGCGGGCCACGAACGCGGCCAGCCCGCCGGGGTAGCCACTAATGTACTGCAACACCCCGCCGGTCCACGGTGGGAACCCGATCCCCATGATCGAGCCGATGTTGGCGTCGGCGGTGGAAGTGATCACCCCCTCCTGCACGCATCGGGCCGACTCGATCGCCTCGGCGAACAGCATTCGTTCTTGCAGCTCGCGCAGCTGGACGTCCGCCGGGTCGCCGAGCAGCGGGAACATCTGCGCGAGCCCGGCCCACAGGCCCGCCCGCCGGCCCGACTCGTAGTCGTAGAAGCCCGCTCCGGCCAGCCGGCCGGCCCGGCCTTGTGCGAGCATTCGCTCCATCACCGACTCTCCGGGGTGCGGCCGGTACGCCGCGCCGAGCGCGGCGCGGGTCTCGTCGCGGATCTTGACCATCAGTTGGAGGTTGAGCTCGTCGCACAGCTGCAGCTGGCCGACCGGGTAACCGGCCTGCGCCGCGGCCTGCTCGATGGTCGCCGGCGCGACGCCTTCGCCGAGCATCGCCATCGCCTCGTTGACCACCGTGCCGATGACCCGCGAGGTGAAAAAGCCGCGACTGTCGCGCACCACGATCGGGGTCTTTTTGATCTGCGCGGCGTAGTCCAGGGCGCGGGCCACGGCGGCGTCTGAGGTCTGCGCGCCGCGGATGATCTCCAGCAGCGGCATCTTGTCCACTGGGGAGAAGAAGTGCAGGCCGATGAAGTCGGCGCGCCGCGACACGCCCTCGGCCAGCTCGGTGATCGGCAGCGTCGAGGTGTTCGAGCCGAGCAGCGCGTCCGGCGCGACCGCCGGCTCGGCCTCGGCGAACACCTGGTGCTTGAGCGCCGTCTTCTCGAAGACCGCCTCGACGACCAGGTCGCAGCCGGCCAAGTCGGCGTAGGAGTCCGTGGGCGTGATCAGCGCCAGCACCTCGGCGCGGCGCTCGGCGGTCAGCTGGCCGCGCGCGACCGCCTTGTCCAGCAGCTTGCGGGAGTATTGCTTCCCGCGCTCGGCCGCCTCGACCGAGACGTCCTTGAGCACCACCTCGATGCCGTTGCGCGCGCTGACGTAGGCGATCCCGGCGCCCATCATGCCGGCGCCGAGCACCGCGACCTTGCGCGCCAGCCGCCGCTGCTGCCCGGACGGACGGGACTTGCCCGCCTTGATGGCGTTCAGGTCGAACCAGAAGGCCTTGATCATGTTCTTGGCCACCTGGCCGCGCGCGAGATCGACCAGGTAGCGCGACTCGATGCGGGTGGCGGTGTCGAAGTCGACCTGCGCGCCCTCCACCCCGGCGCACAAGATGTGGTGCGGCGCCGGCATCGGCGCGCCCTTGATCTGCTTGCGCAGGTTGGCCGGGAACGCGGGCAGCACGGCGGCGAGCTTGGGGCTGGCCGGGGTCCCGCCGGGGATGCGGTAGCCGCGCCGGTCCCAGGGCTGCGCGGCATCGGGGTTGGCGGCGATCCAGGCCCGGGCCTTGGCCAACATCTCTTGCGGTGAGTCCGCCAGTTCGTCGATGATGCCTGCCTCGACGGCCTTGGCCGGGCGCAGCTGTTGGCCCTGCAGCAGCAGCGCGGTGCCGGCCTCGGCGATGCCGAGCATCCGCACCGTCCGGGTGACCCCACCGCCGCCGGGCAGCAGGCCGAGGGTCACCTCCGGGAACCCGAAGCGCGCCGCCGGGTGGTTCAGCGCGACGCGGTGATGGCAAGCCAGCGCGACCTCCAACCCGCCGCCGAGCGCCGCGCCGTTGAGTGCGGCGACAACCGGCCGGCCGAGGGTCTCCAGCCGGCGCAGGTCCGCCTTCATCGCCTCCAGCTGGGTGAAGAACTCCTCGGCGTTGTCGTCGGTGATGGCGCTGAGCAGCCGCAGGTCGCCGCCGGCGACGAAGGTCGACTTGCCCGAGGTGACGATCACCCCGGTGATCTCAGCGCGCTGCGCGACCAGGGCGTCCACGGCCCGGCTCAGCGACCGCATGAACGCGGCGTCGATCGTGTTGGCCCGTTGCGTCGGGTCGTCGATGGTCACCGTGACCACGCCCGTGTCATCTCTGGCGAGGGTGATCACGTCGGCGCCGTCATCGACCGGGGTGGCCGCGCGGATGTCGTCATTGGTTGGGGTAGTCATCAGATCCGCTCCACAATCGTCGCCACGCCCATGCCGCCGCCGATGCACAACGTGGCGAGGCCATAACGCAGCTGCCGGCGTTCCAGTTCATCGATCAACGTGCCCAAGATCATCGCGCCGGTGGCGCCCAGCGGGTGCCCCAACGCGATCGCCCCGCCGTTGACATTCACTTTCTCGGGCGGCACCGCCAAGTCGCGCAGGAACTTCAGCACCACCGCAGCGAACGCCTCGTTCACTTCCCACAGGTCGATGGCTTCCACGTCCAGCCCCGCCCGAGCGAGCGCCAACCGGGCCGAGGGAGCCGGTCCGGTGAGCATGATGGTGGGCTCGGTGGCGACCGCGCTGGCCGCCACCACGCGCGCCCGCGGGGTCAGCCCGAGCGCCTCGCCGGCCCGCGCGCTGCCGACCACGGTCAGCGCCGCGCCGTCCACGATGCCCGAGGAGTTGCCCGGGGTGTGCACGTGGTCGATCCGCTCCACCCAGTGGTATTTCTGCAGCGCCACCGCGTCGAAACCGCCCATCTCGCCGAGCGCGGCGAACGACGGGTTCAGCGCCGCCAGCGACTGCGCGGTGGTGCCCGGGCGCGGCAGCTCGTCGCGCGCCAGCAGCACCAGCCCGTTGCGGTCCCGAACCGGGACCACTGAGCGGGCGAACGCCCCGTCCGCCAGCGCCCTTCCGGCGCGGTCCTGGGAGCGCGCGGCATACTCGTCCACCGCCTGCCGGTCGAAGCCCTCCAGCGTCGCGATCAGGTCCGCGCTGATGCCCTGGGGCACGAAGCTGGTCGCGTACGCGGTCTCCGGATCCATCGCCCACGCGCCCCCGTCGGAGGCCATCGGCACCCGGGACATCGACTCCACGCCGCCGGCGAACATCAGCTCGCCCCACCCGGCGCGCACCTTCGCCGCGGCGGTGTTCACCGCCTCCAGCCCGGACGCGCAGAACCGGTTCAGCTGCACGCCGGGACCGGATCGCTCCAGCCCGGCCAGCAGCGCCGCGGTGCGCGCGATGTTCGTGCCCTGGTCGCCGACCGGGGTCACCACGCCGAGCACGACGTCCTCGACCGCGGCCGGATCGAGGGTGGGGTTACGGCGCAGCAGCTCCGCGATCAGGTCGGCCACCAAGGAAACCGGCTTGACCTCGTGCAGCGATCCGTTCTGTTTGCCCTTGCCGCGCGGTGTGCGCACCGCGTCGTAGATGAATGCCTCGGTCACGCGTCCGACACTAACTGGTCGCCGGTTACCGCGCGGTAACCTGCCCGTTCGCGCGCGTCGCCGGCCGGGTTCGCGGCATCGCGCGGGCACGGTCAGCAGCGATCAAGTTAGAGTTGGGTATGGCCACAGATTCGCGGCCCGGCGAGCCTGGCGAGGAGGGCGAGCCAAGCCAGCCGGTCGAGTCTATTGATGGGAACGAGCCTGCCGAGGAACACCCGGATGGGGAGTCGAGCGCGCCCTGTGATGAGCTGGCCGAGGCGCCGCTCAGCGTGGATCGATCGCCCGCCGAGGAAGACGGCCAGCCCGAGGGGGACGAGCCGGCTGAGGCGAGCGAGCCGTCCGCTGGTGGTGAGTCGAGCGGAGGATCCTCCGACCCGGCTGAGCCGCCGACCGGGGCGGATGCCGGCGATGTTCCGCCCGAAGCGGGCGATGTGCCGACCGAGGAGACGTCTGAGGCGGGCGACGAGACGTCTGAGGTGGGCGAAGAGCCGCCCGAGCTGGTGGAGGCGCTCGATGGGGCGGGGGAAGCTGACGAGCCGCCCGGCGCGGATGAATCAAGCGGCGACGCCCCCGAGGCGAGCGAGGCGCCCGAGGGGGGAGAGGCTCCCGAGGGGGGAGAGGCTCCCGAGGGGGGAGAGGCTCCCGAGGGGAGCGCGTCCAGCGGTGGGCCGGCCGGCGATGGCGAGCTGGCGGGCGACCCGCCCGACGAGTCGACCGGGGAGGACGATCCGGCGGATGAGCCGCCCGGCGCGGAGGAGCCCTCGGTTGACGGCGGGCCGCCTGAGACGGAGGAGTCTTTCGGCGCGTTCCCGTTCTTCGACCGTTACGGGTTCAGCGACGAGGAGTTCGACGGCGACGAGGCTGGCGATGACGACGCGGCGCGGGAGGTTTCGCGTGGCCGGTCGGTGACGCGGCGCGCGGTGCTGGCCGGATCCGCCGGCGCGGTCGTCGCGGTGCTCGCCGGCGCCGCCTGGGGGGTGCAGAGCGGTCGGTTGCCCGGGCGCGCCGCGCTGCGCCGGTTGCTTGGCCGCGACAATGGGTCGACGAGCGAGATCCCCGATGTGAAACCCGGGCCGTCGGCCAGTGGCCAGTTCACCTCGGCGGCCCGGCTGGGCATGGTGTGCGGGTACACGATCGCCTATCCCCCCGGCGCCAAAGTGGGCGACCGGCTGCCGGTCATGGTCGTGCTGCACGGCAACGGCGGGGACCACCGCTCGGCGTTCGCCGGCTCGCTCGGCTTGGACAAGTTCTTGGCGGACGGCGTGCGGTCCGGGATGGCCGGTTTCGCGATCGCCAGCGTCGACGCCGGCAACGGGTACTACCACAAGCGGAGCACCGGCGAAGACGCCGGCGCCATGATCATCGG
>WQZC01000195.1 GCA_009780925.1 Actinomycetes bacterium
CCCGGCGCCGCCTACATCAGAGCGCTGTGGGTGGGATCCGACAACGGGCAGAGCGGCATGGTGGTGAAGGACAACATAGTCAAAGCGGAGACGATGACCGACAGCATCGATTTCAACAACGGTGACTACTCGTTTTCCTGCGTGGAGTTTCAAGGCTGGGACCAGGTGACCTCGGCCCCCGTGGTGCTCTTCACCGGCAACCGCCTCATCACCAACGTGACGTTCATCGCCTTTGGCTCCGGTTACGGCATAGGAAACAATGGTGCTTTCTATGACACCACCTTTGCGAAGATCGACCACAACAGCGGGTTTTTCACGCCCCTTCGCATGGGGTATTGGTACTGGAACTCCATCAGCAATAAGCTGATTGATTCCACGGCCGGCCCCGGCGTTGATCTCAGCTTGCCGCCGGTGAACATCTCCTACGACACGTCCAATGAGTTAGCGCTGGATGTGGGCGTCTCCTCCACGCGCGTTTACGCGGCGGCCGACACCGGCCAGCCGTTGGCCAACACCCAAGTCACTTGGCAGACCGACGGCGGGGACCAGGGGAGTTTCACCACCGATGGCAGTGGGCAGGCGCACCAGGAATGGATCACCACCCACGACACGCACCCGGCGGGTGACCCGGGGCAGACGATGCGTCAGGTGCAGAACAAGTCCATCACCTTCACCGTCGCGGGATACCCCCCGGTGACGAAGGACATCACCGATGTGCAGGGCGCGGGGCCGGAAATCCTGTTCGGAACCGCAGCCGCGACCGTGACGAGCGTGACCGTGTCCCCGCCGACCGCGGATGTCCAGAAAGGGACGACGCAACAATTTTCCGCGACTGTGCACGGTGCCAACGGACCCTCCCAGGACGTGACTTGGGAGCTTTCCGGCGGCGGTGCGGGCACGACGATATCGCCAGCGGGTCTGCTGACCGTCGCGGCTGACGAAACGGCCACCGAATTGACTGTGACCGCCACCTCGACGGCGAATTCCGCGGTATCCGGCACGGCCACCATCTCGCTGATCTCCAGCGCGGTCGCGCCGGGTATCACCGGAGCGACGTCGATGACGCTGACCAGCGGTTACCCGGCCTCCTCGTCAGACGCATTCGCCGTCACCGGCACCGCACCAGTCACCGTGGGCGTGACCAGCGGCGACGCGGCAATCAGCTGGAACAGCGCGACCATGCGGCTTGACATCGCCCCGGGGCTCCAGGCAGGGAGCTATCCGGTCGTCCTAGTGGCGAGCAACGGAACATCGCCCGACGCGACAATCACCTTCACGCTGACGATCACGGCAGCATCGCCGACAATGCATGCCGCCACCGTCAACAATGGCACGGGCAGTGGGGACTATGCGGAGGGCGCGACAGTCGCGATCACAGCGGACACGGCTGCGGCGGGCGAGGTGTTCGACCAGTGGACGACCTCGGACGGAGTGACCTTCGCCGACGCCGCCGCGCCGAGCACCACCTTCACCATGCCCGGTGGAGCGGTGACGGTGACCGCCACCTACAAGCAAGCCGCGACCCCGACTGACACCGGCACGCCGACCGGAACGGGAACGCCGACTGGGACCGGCAGTCCGACTGGGACCGGCAGTCCGACCGGGACCGGCACGCCAAGCGGGACCACGACCGCCCCGTCTAGTGGCACCGTCACACCGACCGGGACCGCCACGCCTACCGGGACTGGCACGCCGACCGGGACCGGCAGCCCGACCGGTACCACGACCGCCCCGTCTAGTGGCACCGTCACACCCACCGCAACCGTCACACCGGCCGGTACCGCCACACCGACCGGGACCGGCAGTCCTACCGGGACCGGCAGTCCTACCGGGACTGGCACGCCAACCGGGACCGGCACTACGACCGGGACCGTCACACCGACCGGTACCGCGACCCGGACACGGGCCGTGACCTCAGCCGCCACGTCGACCCCTTCTTCGCGGCCGTCTTCGCCGGTGGTGACATTGATGGTGTTGTCGACGGTCAGCCGTGGCGGCACGCAGACGATCAGTGGCTCGGGTTGGCAGCCCGGGGAGTCGGTGCACTTGACGGTGCATTCCGCTCCGTTGGATCTGGGCTCGGTGACGGTTGGCGCCGATGGCACGTTGCCGACCGAGGCGTTCACGGTGCCGAGTGATTTCGAAATCGGCACGCACACGGTGACGGCGGTCGGCTCGGTGTCTGGCACTCACCTGACGATGTTCGAGGTCGAGGCTGGAAGCGGTGGGGGCAGTTCGGCGCCGGATGACGGGGCCACGATTGACGCTGGTGTTCCGCTGGCCGGCGGAACACCAGCGTGGGACGTCTTGCTGTCTGGGTTGGCGCTGTGGGCGATTGGCCTGATGGCGCTCGCGTTGCGACCGAGGGGCGGCGCCCGGCGTCATTGAGTCCACTCGCCAATACCACCAGCGCATCGCCCTCACCGTCGTGATGTCGGGAGAAACGCAACAATCTTGCGCTTTTCCCGACATCACGACGCTTGGTGGGGGGACGCGAAACGTAGACGCGCCGATCAAGCCGTCCCGGACTGGTCGGTCAGCTGGCGGGCCAGCCGTAGCGCGCCGTGCACCGGGGGCGCGTCGAGGACCCGGAATCCCATGTCCGGGTTGGAGCGCCGCAGCGCCTCGCGAACCGCGTCGCGCAGCGCCGGCTGGTTCACGATCACGCTGCCTGCGGCGACCACCTGGGTGGCGCGGACGCCCTGGCGGGCGAGTCGGGTGACCAGCTCGGCGAGGTCCCGGCCGGCGGTGGCGATGACCTCAAGCGCCAGCGGTGAGCCGTCGGCGGCGGCGTCGAACACCGCTGGCGCGTGCCGGCCCCAAGCCGCCGCGCTGGCGTCATCGCGCAGCCGCTCCGGCAGGTCGCTCACCGAGCTCGCGCCGCAGGCGTCGAGCAGCCGGTCGAGGAGCAGGTCGGCGGGTCCGGCCAGTTCGTGGTTGCGCAGCGCGGCCCGGGCCGCCTCGCGCACCAGCACGGGAGCGCTGCCCTCGTCGCCGAGCTGCCAGCCCCAACCGCCGGCGAACCGGGCTGCGCCGTCTGGGGCCATCCCTAGCGCGATCGCCCCGGTGCCCACGATCAGCCCTATTCCGTCGGCGAGCCCGGCGGCGGGAACCACCAGCAGGGCGTCGTTGACGAGCACGCACGGGAAGGGGTGAGATTCGGCCAGCGCGCGGTTCATAGCCGAGGTCTGCGCCTCGGAGTCGTAGCCGTGCGCCCCGATGGCCAATGCGGTTATCGCCGACAGGTCAAGTCCGGCGCGGTCCAGCAGCGCGTCGATCCAGGCGACGGCGGCCGCCTCGGGACGCGGCGCCCAACCAGTGCTCTGAACCACTAGGTCGATGGCCGGATGGGCGGCATCCGGACCGGCCCGCAGATGCGTCTTGGTCGCGCCGATGTCCAACCCGACCAGGAGCGGGGTCTGGGCGGTAGGGGCCGGGCCGATCGTCATGCGCCCGGTTGGCCGGTTTCGCTGCCCAGCGCCCCGTCGATCTTGGTGTCGGTCTGGGTGAAGACGAACTCGTCGACCTGGCAGCCGCGCGCCTGGGCCAGTCGTGACATCACGTGCTGGGCGAGGATGGTCTCGACGATGGCGCGGCTCGGCTCATCGGCCACGCCGGTGGCGACCACCCGAGCGCCGGCGTCACGAGCGGCCACGACCGCCGCGGTCGCCACCGGGGTGATCAGCACCACCCGGCGACCGCGCTCGGCCAGCATCGCGGCGGCGGCCGCCTCCCGATCCGTCCCAAAGAACAGGTGCGCGCCATCTCCGGTGGCCTCCATCGGGCCGTGCAGGTAGGTGCGGATGTCCGCGCCATAGGCCGGTATGTTGGCGACCTCGCGCGCCAGCAACGCCACTTCCTCAGCCACTCCGACCGAGACCCCCGCGCCGACGCAGTCGAGCCAACGCGCTTCGGCGAGCGCCGTCGCGAGCTCCTCGCTCACCGGCAGCACCCGCTCGGAGAATGCGCCCAACACCTCGCCGAGTGAGTCCCAACCGGCGTCGACCGCCCCGCCGGTCCAGGATTGGGCGAGCAGCGCCAACGCGGCCACGGTGGCGGTGAACCCGGACGTCGAGGCGCGGCTATCGGGTTGATCGCCGGTGTCCAGCGCATGACCGGCCGCCTCGCACACCGGGGTTCCGGGCACATTGACCAGCGCGATCGCCGGCTCCGGCGCCCATTGCTGGAGCAGGTCCACGATCTCCGCGCTGCGCCCGCCCTGGGACACCGCGACCACCAAGTCGCCGAGCGCCGGGCTGCCCGCGCCAACCTGACCCGGGGTGCACCGCGACGCCGCGACACCCCGCTGTTGCAGCAGATGGACCCCGACGGCAGCGGCGCAGTGGCTCGCGCCGATGCCGAGGAAGACCGGCCGGGTCGATCCCAGCGCGCCGGCCAGCGCCGGCAACTGGGAGCGAACCCGGGCCACGGCGGCGAGCAGGGCATCCGGTTGCGAGACGAGCGCGTCCCGGTACGGCAGGGTGGGCATGGGACTCCGATCCGGTGGGGTTTGGGCTACTTGACTGCGCCAGTGGCCAGTCCGCTGGTTATGTAACGTTGCAGGGCCAAGGCGATGATCACCGGTGGCAGCGCGGCGAGCAGGCCGCCGGCCGCCATCAGACCGAAGTCCAGGCTGTACCGGCCGACGAACTCCGACAACGCCACCGGGATGGTCTTGGACGCCGCTGATGAGGTGAAGATCAACGCGTAGAAGAACTCGTCCCAGGCGGCCAGGAAGCTGAGCAGGCCAGCGGCGATGATTCCTGGTCGGGCCAGCGGCAAAATGATACGGATGAGTGCCCCGATACGGGTGCAGCCGTCTACTCGCGCCGCCTCTTCCAGCTCCACGGGTAGCTGCTCGAAATAGCTGGACAACAACCACAACGCGAATGGCGTGGTGAACGAGCAATAGATGATGATGAGCCCGATCCGGCTGTCCAGCAGCCCCATGGTCGACATGGTCAGATACATGGGGATGATCAGCGCGAGCGGCGGCATCATGTAGGTGATCAGGAATAGCACGAACACGCCGCCGCGGAATCGGAACCGCAGCCGGGCGAACGCGTAGGCCCCGAGCACCGCGCACAC
>WQZC01000196.1 GCA_009780925.1 Actinomycetes bacterium
CGCCGGGCAGCGGTGGCGGGGGGCGCGACCCGGCGCGGGCCAGTAGAGTTCTGACGCGTGGTCTTGGTGCTCGTGTTGTGCGCGGTCGCGCTGCTGATCGGCGTGGTCGTGCTCGGCTTCTGCGGCTACGAGCTCGCCTGGAAGAAGTCCCGACTGCGCGCCGACCTGGCGTTGTTGCGCGCCGACGAGGCGCTGCTGCGCGAGGAGTTGGCGCGGCTGACGCAGCTGCGCGCCCGGATTGGCGACCTGGCGTCGCGGCGGGTCAGCGGCCTGTCGCCGCGACGGATCGGGCGCTGACCCGGTGGCCCGCCGTCCGCGCTTCCGGTTGCGCCGCCGCGACCCCGAAGGCCGCATGCCGGTCATGGATCACCTGCGCGAGCTGCGTCGCCGGGTGGTGTGGATCGTGCTGATCGTCGTCGCGGGCGCGATCGTCGGCTGGATTTTCTACAACAACATCCTGGAACTGCTCAAGCGCCCCTACTGCTCGGTGCCGTACCAGCAGCGCATGGGCGGGATGCCCGGCGACGGCGACAAGTGCCGGCTGGTGTTCATGGCGCCGCTGGACGGCCTGACCGCCCGATTGAAGATCAGCTTCATGGCGGGCGCGGTCGTCACCGGTCCGCTGTGGCTCTACCAGATCTGGGCTTTCGTCGCCCCCGGGCTGCGGCGCAAGGAGAAGAAGTACACCCGCGTGTTCGTCGCGGTGTCCACCGTGCTGTTCGCGGCCGGCGTCGGCCTGGCCTACGTGGTGCTGTGGAAGGGGCTGCGCATCCTGATCGGCACCAGCGGCAACGGCACCACCGCCATCCTGACGATCAACAGCTACATCTCGTTCGTGATGATGATGTTGGTCGCGTTCGGGGTCGCCCTGGAACTGCCGCTGCTCTTGGTGATGGCCAACTTCGTCGGGGTGCTGCCGGCCAAATGGTTGCGTAAGAGCTGGCGCATCATGGTGTTCTTGATCTTCCTGTTCGCGGCCATCGCGACGCCGACGCCGGATCCGTTCACTATGACCGCGTTGGCGGTGCCGATCGTGGTGCTGTATCTGAGCGCGGTGTGGATCGCCACCGCGCACGACAAGCGCAAGGCCGCGCGCAAGGCGGCGGCGCGGGCCGCCCAGCACCTGTCCGACGAGGTTCCCTCGGTGATCGAGCCGGCGCGGACCGACGCCTGGTCGGACACCACCTGACGTTCGGCACCGGCTAGGCCGCGTGGGCCGCGCCCCTAAGCTGGGCGTATGGCCACGCCGGCGGAGCGCTACGCGGCGGCGGTGGACCGCAACCGCCACCGGGCGCTGACCGCGTTTCGCGGCGAGTACCCGTTCGAACTCGACGAGTTCCAAACCCGCGCCTGCGCCGCGCTGGAGGACGGCGCGGGCGTGCTGGTGTGCGCGCCGACCGGCGCCGGCAAGACGGTGGTGGGGGAGTTCGCCGTCCGCTTGGCCCTGGCCCACGGGCGCAAGTGCTTCTACACCACGCCCATCAAGGCGCTGTCCAACCAGAAGTTCAACGACCTGACCACCCGCCACGGCGCGGACGCGGTGGGCCTGCTCACCGGAGACAACACGGTGAACCCGGACGCGCCGATCGTGGTGATGACCACCGAGGTGCTGCGCAACATGCTCTACGCCGGCAGCGACACCCTCGACGGGCTGGGTTACGTGGTTATGGACGAGGTGCACTACCTGGGCGACCGCAGCCGCGGCGCCGTCTGGGAGGAAGTGATCATCCACCTGCCGGCGACGGTCCGGCTGGTGTCGCTGTCGGCGACGGTGTCCAACGCCGAGGAGTTCGGCGAGTGGCTCGGCTCGGTGCGCGGGTCGACCGCGGTGGTGGTGCACGAGCGCCGGCCGGTGCCCCTGTTCCAGCACATGCTCGTCGGCTCGCGGCTGTTCGATCTGTTCGACGACGGGTCGCCTCCGGGCGGGCCAAGCTCGGCGGGCCGGCCCTCCGACGCCCCCCGGGTCGAGGACTCGTGCTCGGCGGACGCGCGCGCCGAAGGGTCGTCCGCCGACGGGTGGTGCGGGTCGTCGGTGTCCGCCGAGCTGACCCGCCACGTGCTCGACCGGATGCGCTTCGCCGACCTGGAGCGGCCGGGGCGGCGCGGCCGGCCGTGGCGGCCGCCGCATCGCGCCGACGTGATCGCCCGCCTGGACGCCGAGGGCCTGCTTCCGGCGATCACCTTCATCTTCAGCCGCGCCGGGTGCGACGCGGCGGTGCGCCAGTGCGTCCAGGCCGGGCTGTGGCTCACCGAGCCCACCGAGCGCGAAGAGATCACCGCGCTGGTGGCCGAGCGGACCGCCGCCATCGCCGCTGAGGACCTGGACGCGCTCGGCTACTGGGAGTGGCTGGACGGGTTGCGGCGCGGCCTCGCGGCCCATCACGCCGGGATGCTGCCCACTTTCAAGCAGATCGTGGAGGAGCTGTTCTGCGCCGGCCTGGTGCGCGCGGTGTTCGCCACCGAGACCCTCGCCCTGGGCATCAACATGCCCGCCCGCACCGTGGTGCTCGAGCAGCTGACCAAGTTCAATGGGGTGGCCCGGGCGGACATCACGCCGGGGGAGTACACCCAGCTCACCGGGCGCGCCGGGCGGCGCGGCATCGACATCGAGGGGCACGCGGTGGTGGCGTGGAGCCCGCAGGTGGACCCGGCGCGCGTCGCTGGACTGGCCTCGACCCGCACCTTCCCGCTGCGCTCGTCGTTCCGGCCGTCCTACAACATGGCCGTCAACCTGGTCGAGCAGATGGGCCGCGCCGCCGCGCGCGAGCTGCTGGACTCCTCGTTCGCGCAGTTCCAGGCGGACCGGTCGGTGGCCGGGCTGACCCGCCAGATCCGGCGCAACGAGGGCACCGCCGCCGGCTACGCCGAACAGATGCGGTGCGGGCGAGGCGATTTCGCCGAGTACGCGGCGCTGCGCCGCCGGCTGGGGGAGCGGGAGAGCGAGCTGGCCCGGGCGCGGTCCCGGGAGCGGCGCGGCGCGGTGGCGGCATCCCTGGCGGCGCTGCGGATCGGCGACGTGATCCGGGTGCCCGCCGGCCGGCGCGCCGGGCTGGCCGTGGTGCTCGACCCGGGCGCTCGGCCCGGGCAGGACCCCCGGCCACTGGTGCTGACCGAGAGCCGCTGGGCGGGGCGGGTCTCCCTCGCTGACTTCACCACCGCCGCCGAACCGGTCGGCGCGCTGCGCGTGCCCCGGCATTTCAACCACCGCTCCCCGCAGGAGCGGCGCGACCTGGCCAGCGCGCTGCGCGAGGTGGCGGCGCCACCGGCGCCCCGCCGGTCACGCGCGGACGGGGCCGGTGACGACGACGAGCTGGTCGCGCTGCGGGCCGCGCTGCGCGCCCACCCGGCGCACGGTTGCGCGCACCGCGAGCAGCACGCCCGCTGGGCCGAGCGGCACGCACGGATGGAGCGCGAGAACGCCCAGCTGCGCGCCCGCGTCGAGGGCAAGACCGGCAGCCTCGGGCGCACCTTCGACCGCATCTGCGGCCTGCTCGACGAGCGCGGCTACCTCGCCGGGGACGAGGCCACCCCGCCCGGCCGCGCGCTGGCGCGGATCTGGTCGGAATCGGACCTGCTCGCCGCCGAATGCCTGCGCGAGGGCGTCTGGGACGGCCTCGACGCGGCGGAGCTGGCCGCGGTGGTCTCCGCGCTGGTGTACGAGCCGCGCGGCGCCGAGCCCGTGCCGCAGCGGGCGCCGACCGCTCGGGTGGACGCCGCGCTGGGCGCCACCGCGCGCGTCTGGGCGGCGTTGGCCGACGACGAGACGGCCGCCGGGCTGCCGGAGAGCCGCCGCCCGGAGCCGGGCTTCGTCTGGGCGGCCTACCGCTGGGCGCGCGGCGAGACGCTGGACCGCACCCTGCGCGCGGCCGCCGAATCCGGGGCCGAGCTGTCCGCTGGCGACTTCGTGCGCTGGTGCAAGCAGCTCATCGACCTGCTTGATCAACTCGCCGAGGCCCCGGGGGTGTCCGGCGGGTCGGGGACGATCGCCGCGCCGGGGACGATCGCCGCGCCGGCGCGAGCGGCGGTGCGGGCGGTGCGGCGCGGCGTGGTCGCGCAAAGCGTCTGAGTGGCGCAAAGCGTCTGAGTGGCGCGCGGTGAGCGCATCGCCGCCGAGGCCCCTGCCCGTCTCCTTGATCAAAACGCGTTTGCCGCGAATTATCCGCGCCAAACGCGTTTTGATCAAGGCGCTCCCGGCTTGCCGCGGGCCGGGCAGGTGACCTCGTCGCGCGCCAGGTGGTTGTCGGCGCAGTACCGTATTCCGCATAGGCAGTTCACCGACGCAATGGGGTGCCAGATGGATTCCGAGCACGATCAGCAGAACCCGCCCACCGACCCGTGGCAGACGGTTCCGCGCGAGCCCGCCACCGCCGGGGGGCAAGACCCTTACGGAGCGCCTCCGGTGGCCCCTCCGGCCTACGGTGGGTATGTTCCGCCGACATCGGCGTACCAGCCGCCGCCCGGACAACCGGGCTACGGGGCGCCGTACGAGCCGCCCGCCGCCGAACCGCCGTCGGCCCACCAGACGTCGGCGCCGCCGGCATGGGAACCGCCGCCGGCATGGGCGCCGCCGAGCGCGGCGGGGTACGAACCACCAGCGGCGCCACAGCGGGACTACGAGCCACCAGCCCCACCGGCCCACGAGGCGCCGGCGCACGAGGCCCCATCGGCCGCGCCGCCGCCCAGCGAGCCGCCGGCCCAACAACCAGCGTATGAACCAGCGGCCGCGCCGACACCCGCGCCGCAACCAGCGTCCGCGCCGCAACCAGCGTCCACGCCACAACCAGCGCCCGCGCCACAGCCGGTGGCCGAGGCGCCAGCCACGCCAGCCCCCGCAGCGGAACGGCCCGCGCCCCCGGCCCCGCCGTCCTATGAGCGCCCCCCGGGGCCGGCGCCGTCCGGGCCCCCTCAGGGCCAGACGCCATATGGACCGTCGGGCTATGGCCCGCCGCCGGGGTATGGCCCGCCGCCTGCCACTCAGCCGCCCGCCGGACCCGGCCCTGGCCCCTACCCCTACGGGCAGCAACCGTCCGGTCAGCCCGGCTATGGCCCGCCGCCGGGGTACGGTCCACCGCCTGCCACTC
>WQZC01000197.1 GCA_009780925.1 Actinomycetes bacterium
GCGACCCGGATCTGATTGACGGCATCATCGGCGCGGTCTCGATCCCGGTGATGGCCAAGGCCCGGATCGGCCATTTCGTCGAGGCGCAGGTGTTGCAGTCCCTCGGCGTGGACTACGTGGACGAGTCCGAGGTGCTCACCCCGGCCGACTACGCCCACCACATCGACAAGTGGGCGTTCACCGTCCCGTTTGTGTGCGGGGCCACCAACCTGGGGGAGGCGCTGCGCCGGATCTCCGAGGGCGCGGCGATGATCCGTTCCAAGGGTGAGGCCGGCACCGGCGACGTCTCCAACGCGACCACGCACATGCGGCAGATCCGCGACGAGATCCGTCGGCTCACCTCGCTGCCCGAGGACGAGCTGCACTTGGCGGCCAAGGAGTTGGGCGCGCCCTACGAGCTGGTGCGCGAGGTGGCGCGGGCGGGCAAGCTGCCGGTGGTGCTGTTCACCGCCGGCGGCATCGCGACCCCGGCCGACGCGGCGATGATGATGCAGCTCGGCGCCGAGGGGGTGTTCGTCGGCTCGGGCATCTTCAAGTCTGGCGACCCGGCCAAGCGCGCTGCGGCGATCGTCAAGGCCACCACCTTCTTCGACGACCCGGCGGTGATCGCGCAGGTGTCGCGCGGCCTCGGCGAGGCGATGGTGGGGATCAACGTCGCGGACATCCCAGCCCCGCATCGGCTGGCTGAGCGCGGTTGGTGAGCGCGGTCTGACGGTCGGGGGATTGGTGCGCGCTCCGGGCGGTCAGGCTTGATCCCTGCGCGCTCACCAATCCCCCGACCGGTGTGGGTTGATAACGGAAAGGCCATAGGCGCGTGACTGTCGTTGGCGTGTTGGCGCTGCAGGGGGATGTGCGCGAGCACTTGAGCGCGCTGCGGGCGGCCGGCTGCGTGGCGGCGCCGGTGCGCCGGGTGGCGGAGCTGGCTGCGGTCGACGGGCTGGTGCTGCCCGGTGGGGAGTCCACCACGATCGACAAGCTGGCGCGGGCGTTCGGGTTGTTCGAGCCGTTGCGGGACCGGATCGCCGGTGGGCTGCCGGTCTTCGGGTCCTGCGCGGGGATGATCTTGCTGGCGGATCGGCTGGTTGGCGCCACCGCCGATCAGGAGACTTTCGGTGGCATCGACATCACGGTGCGGCGCAACGCGTTCGGTCGGCAGGTCGACTCGTTCGAGCAGGACGTCGAGATGGACGGCGTGCCCGGTGGCCCAGTGCACGCGGTGTTCATTCGCGCGCCATGGGTGGAAGAAGTGGGGCCGAGGGCGACGCTGTTGGCCAAGATTCGCACCGGTCCTGAGGCCGGTAGGGCGGTCGCCGTTCGTCAGGGGTCGTTGCTGGCCGTATCGTTTCATCCCGAGCTGACGGGCGACGGGCGCGTGCACGCGTACTTCTACCAGATGGTTAAGGAGTTTGCCGCATGAGGCGACAGCGAGTGAGGATCGCAGCGGCCGCGGGCCGCGAGGACCGGAGCGAGCGCGGAGCCGAAAGGATGTCGCGGTGAGGCGACAGCGAGTGAGGATCGCAGCGGCCGCGGGCCGCGAGGACCGGAGCGAGCGCGGAGCCGAAAGGATGTTGATGTCGTCATGAGTGGGCACAGCAAGTGGGCGACCACCAAGCACAAGAAGGCCGCCATCGACGCGAAGCGCGGCAAGCTCTTCGCGAAGCTGATCAAGAACATCGAGGTGGCCGCGCGCACCGGCGGTGGGGACCCCGATGGCAACCCGACGCTGTATGACGCGATCCAGAAGGCGCGAAAGAACTCGGTGCCGCTGGACAACATCGAGCGCGCGGTCAAGCGGGGCTCTGGCGCCGAGGGGGGCGGCTCGGACTGGCAGACGATCATGTACGAGGGCTACGGCCCGCATGGGGTAGCCGTGCTGGTCGAGTGCCTGACCGACAACCGCAATCGCGCGGCCAGCGAGGTGCGCACCACTATGGTGCGATCGGGCGGGTCGATGGCCGACCCGGGCTCGGTGTCGTACTTGTTCACCCGCAAGGGCGTGGTCCTGGTGCCCGGGGAGGGCGTCACCGAGGACGATGTGTTGGCCGCGGTGCTGGACGCCGGGGCCGAGGAGGTGACCGACCTCGGGGAGTCGTTCGAGGTGGTCAGCGAGCCGGGCGACATGGTTGCGGTACGCACCGCGTTGCAGGCCGCCGGCATTGACTACGAGTCGGCGGAGGCGTCGTTCGTGCCCAGTGTCCAGGTGCCGTTGGAGGAGGAGGGCGCGCGCAAGCTGCTGCGCTTGGTGGACGCGCTCGAAGATTTGGACGATGTGCAGAACGTGTACGCCAACTTCGACGTGAGCGATGAGATCCTGGCCGCGATAGACGAGTGATCCGTCGCTCGGCGCGGCGCGTGCGCGGCAGTGCCGCCGAGCTGGGGTGGACGCTGTCGAGCGGGGTGGACGCCGCCGCGCTGACGCGAACGGCGCGCGGACGGCGCCGTGGTCGCGCAACCGACAAACGGATGATCAAGCGTTTTCGCCAAGCGACTTGGCGAAAACGCTTGATCATGAATGAGCTGCGGGTCGCGGGCTGTGTGCGGGTCGTGCGGGCATCCCGCGTGCGCCGCAGGTCATCCGCAGGTCGCGGGCCGTGTGCGGGTCGCGGGCCGCGCTCGGGCCATGGGTCGCGCGCGGGGATGAACGCGCCGGGGATCATCGGGTCGGCAGGCCGCCGCGCCGCCGCAGGGCGGCGAGCCAGCGCTGCACGAGCGTGACGAAGGCGCGGCCGCCTTCAGCGCCGCGCAGCTCGCTCGGCGCGACGTGCAGCACCGCCCAGCCATCGGTCTGAAGCAGCTGGTCGCGTCGTCTTGTCGATGCCTGGTCCTCGGGGCGGAAGTGGTATTGGCGGCTGTCGATTTCCAAGATCGCGCGTTCCGCTCGCCACAGGAAGTCGGCGACGAACCAGCGCGTTCCGAAGGGGACCTTGACATTCTGCTCGAACCCACTCACGCCGGCAGTGCGCAGCAGCCGGCCCGCGCGGGCCTCCTGCGCGGAATGCGCGTTGTGGTTGATGTCCTGCAGCGCTTCGCGGAACAGCCGGCTACCCCGGCGCGGGCCGGCGGCGAGTTCGGCGGTCAGCTCGGCGACGGTGCACAAGTCGTCCTGGATCGCCGCTCCCAGCACCATCTGCACCGCCCCCAGGTCGCGCGCGGTCAGCACGTGGTCGGCGATGGCGCGCGCCGGTGGAGCGAGCGGTGGTCCTGGCCGCAGCTCGGGCTCGGGCAGCCGCGCCGTGGGTCGGACCACGATCCGCCCACCGCTGCGCGCGCCGCAACCGAGCGGGACGAGCACCAGTTCCTGGGACGGCGGACGGACCGGCAACCCGTAGTCCGCCAGGGCCGCCGCCCCGGACACCACCGCGCGGGGGCCGCCGTGCAGAGCCGCTGCGGCGAGGTGGTCGAGGCGAATCGGCGGTGGTTTGGTCAGGTACACGCCGGGGGCAAGCCGGTGCCACCGACCGACTCGGGCGCGGTGGCTGGCAGTGCTGGTTGCGACACCTAGTGCGACAGCCTCGCGGATTGTGAGCACGCGGGGGAGGACCGGCCGATCCTCCGGCGGGGGCACCCAGTCATCCAGCCAATCAGGAATGACGAGATCTGGCTCGGGGAGCTCAGCGTGGTCGGCGTGGTCAGTCATGGGCCACATTTCAGCCGATTGTCGGCGGCCGGGGAAGGGGTTCACAAGATCTGTGGATATCGCAGATGATCAAGCGTCTGCGCCAAGATGCTTGGCACAGACGCTTGATCATCGCGGAAAGAGACCCGGAGTGATCGCGGAAAGAGACCCGGAGTGATCGCGGAAAGAGACCCGGAGTGATTGGGACGGACCGCGCGGCGGGGCGCTCAGTGCCAGAAGCGGAACAGGTTGTACCCGACCGCCCACGACGCGGCCGGGGCGCCGGTCGCGTTGTACAACCACTCAATGAGGTCGAAGAACCAGATGTTGAGCCGATCGATTTGCAGCAGCGCGAACAGGCCGAGCATGCCCCAAGGCTTGACCGGCTCCATGGGCCGGGTGGTCTCCGGGGACAAGTACGGCTCGATGATCGCGTAGCCGTCCAGTCCCGGGATGGGCAGCAGGTTGAGCACCGCCGCCGACAGTTGCAAGAACCCGAGGAAGGCGATCCCGGCCCAGAAGTACAGATGGGTCGGATGCTCCGGGGTGAGGCGGCCCCGGGCGACCAGCAGTAGAACCAGCGCGAGCACCACGTTGGACGCCGGCCCGGCCGCCGCGGCCCGGGACCGCTGCGCCCGGGTGCGGAACGCTCCGGGGTGCAGGTACACCGCGCCGCCCGGCAGGCCGATGCCGCCCTGCAGGATGAAGAACAGCGGAAGGATGATCGACAAGAACGGGTGCGTGTACCGCAGCGGGTTCAATGTCAGATAGCCGGCCGCGACCATGCTGGTGTCACCGGCGCGGTACGCGGCGTAGGCGTGCCCGAATTCGTGCAGGCTCAGCGAGACGACCCAGCCACCGACGGCGAGCAGGAACACTCCGGCGCGCACGTCCGTCCAGGCCAGCGCCCCGCCAAGGACGGTGACCGCGACGATGGCGACGAAGATTGGGTGCGGCCGCACGGCCCGGCGTCGCGGAAGCGAGTACACGGGCACCGACCCTACGGTGCCCGGGCGGGTGTCGCCACCCGCAGCAAGGTTGGGCGTGTTGCTGTCGAGCGAGCGGGTCAGCGGCTCCGTAAGCTGTTGTCGAACGATAGTTCGACAACAGCTTACGGACAGAGACGAGGCATCAGCGTGCGCGTGCTGGGCGTGGATCCGGGCATGACCCGGTGCGGCATCGGCGTCGTCGATGGGGCCCCGGGCCGTCCGCTGAACCTGGTCGAGGTACAGGTTGTTCACACCCCGTCGGATCTGGCGGTGGGCCGACGATTGGTCACCATTGCCGACGCGCTGGCCGAGGCGATCGCCCGGCACCGACCCGATGTGGTGGCGGTGGAGCGGGTGTTCAGTCAGCTCAACGTTCGCACCGTGATGGGCACCGCCCAGGTGGCCGGGTTGGCCATCGTCGCCGCGACCCGCGCCGGGGTGCCGGTCGCCACGCACA
>WQZC01000198.1 GCA_009780925.1 Actinomycetes bacterium
CCCCATCGGCAGCCGCCCGTCTTGCAGCGTGTGCCCGTTTTGCGCTTGTTTGTCGTCCACGGCTTTGCTGTTCACGGCCTGAGCCTTCCCGAAGCGATATAAGCAGTATGCGGCAGGAGGCGCGGCGTCGGCTAGCGGTGTTCGGGCCCGGGCTGCCGGGCGGCCAGCGCGGCGCGCATCGCCGACGCCAGCGGCCCGCCGCCCAACCCGTCGATCACCCCGAGCGCGTCGGCGGCGGACCGGTTCTGCGAGAGCTTCGCCTTGGCCTCGACGCGGGTGATGCGCAGCTCGACGCCGACGATGGCCCGCAGCTGGCCGTCGAGCCAGTCCGCTGGCGCGTCTCCGATGTCCCACGGCTCGGCCCGGCCCGCCTCGTGCCGGCGGGTCAGCGCGGCCACCACCGGGCGGACCCAGGCCGGGTCGTCGTGCGCCACCAGCTGGCCGTGCGCATGCGCGCTCTGGTAGTTCCAGGTGGGCACCGCCTGGCCGTGCTCGGCTTTGCTCGGGTACCACGACGGCGAGACGTAGCCGTCCGGGCCGCGCGCGATCGCCAGTGATTCCCCGTCGCCGGCCTCGCGCCAGTGCGGGTTGGCCCGGGCCATGTGCCCGAGCAGCGAGTCGCCGACGCGCAGCATCGGCAGCGCGGTGGCGATCAGCCGGCCGTCGCGGGTGGGCGAGATCAGCTCGACCAGCGCCCCAGCGATCAGCTCATCGGCCAAGGCCTCGTCGGCCGCGAAATGCCTGGGTAGGTACACCCTGCCATTATCCTGGGCGTCATGGTGCTCACCCCCGAACGCGAAGCCGAGCTGTCCGAGAAGGTGGCCGCCGGGCAGCGGCTGACCCGCCAGGACGGCGAGGACCTCTATGCCGCCGACTCGCTGGCGTGGCTCGGCGGGCTGGCCCATCAGGCGCGCACCGCGAAGAACGGCGCGCGGACCTACTTCAACGTCAACCGGCACCTGAACCTGACCAACGTGTGCTCCGCGTCCTGCGCGTACTGCAGCTACCAGCGCAAACCCGGGCAGCCGGACGCCTACACGATGCGCGTCGAGCAAGCCGTGGAGAAGGCGCTGGCGCTGCGCGGCGAGGGCCTGACCGAGCTACACATCGTCAACGGGCTGCACCCCACCTTGCCGTGGCGCTACTACCCGCGGGTGCTGCGCGAGTTGCGGGCGGCGCTGCCGGGGGTGGCGCTCAAGGCGTTCACCGCGACCGAGATCCACTGGTTCGAGAAGATCAGCGGGCTGAGCGCGGACGCCATCTTCGACGAGCTGATCGACGCCGGACTGGAGTCGTTGACCGGCGGCGGGGCGGAGATCTTCGACTGGGAGATCCGCAAACAGATCGTCGACCACGACACCCATTGGGAGGATTGGTCGCGCATCCACCGGCTGGCGCACGCCAAGGGGCTGCGCACCCCGGCGACGATGCTCTACGGGCACATCGAGCAGCCCCGGCACCGGGTCGACCATGTGCTGCGGCTGCGCGAGCTGCAGGACGAGACCGGCGGGTTCCAGGTTTTCATCCCGTTGCGCTACCACAATGACAACAACCGGCTGTCGTATCTGCCGATGTCGCAGCCGGCCGACGTGTTGCGCACTTTCGCGGTGAGCCGGTTGATGCTCGACAATTTCGACCACGTGAAGGTGTTTTGGGTGATGCACGGGTTGTCCACCTCGCAGCTGGCGTTGAATTGGGGCGCGGACGACATGGACGGCTCCGTGGTCGAATACAAGATCACCCACGACGCGGACCATTACGGCACCCCGGACCGGCTCACCCGCGACGACCTGCTCGGATTGATCCGCGACGCCGGCTTCCAGCCGGTCGAGCGCAACACCCACTACCAGGTGCTGCGCGAGTACGACCCGCCGGTCCCGCTGGCGCAGCGCCGCGCGGAGCCACAGCCGATGACGGCCTGACCTGGCGGGTCTGGTCGTCGCGCGCGTCGGCCGCGCCGGGCTGCGGCATACTGCGTGGCGTGATCACTGGACCGGGCGAGCTGGCATGGACTAAGGACTGGGCCGACCTGGTGGCGGCGCCGGTCGCGCGAGCGTTGCGGGACTGGCCGCAACCAGTGCTGGCCGCGCCGATCGACCCCGAGCTGGCCGACACCGCCGCGTTCTGTGCGCGCTACGGCGTCACCGCCGAGGACTCGGCGAACTGCGTGGTGATCGCCGGACGGCGCGGCGGGGACACCCGGTACGCGGCGTGCATGGTGCTGGCCAACACCCGCGCCGACGTCAACGGCGCGGTGCGCCGGCTGCTGGACGCGCGCAAGGCGTCGTTCGCGCCGATGGCCGACGCGGTGGCGCTGACCGGAATGGAGTACGGCGGGATCACCCCGATCGGTGTGCCGGAGGACTGGCCGGTGTTGGTCGATCGCGCCGTCGCCGAGCGCGCCGTGGTCGTGGTGGGCAGCGGGATCCGCGGCTCGAAGCTTGCGTTGCCCGGCGTCGCGCTGGGCGAGCTGCCAAACGCCCAGGTGATCGACGGGCTGGCCCATCCGGTCGCCTAGCGTGGGCAAACCCCGCGCGGTCTCGCCTGGCGGGACCAGAGCGGAGCCAGGAAACCGGCGGGGCCGACTCCGCTTGCTCAGCCGCTGATCAGCTGGTGGGCGCGCTGGTAGGAGATGCCCATCACTCGCCCGATGTCCCGGACTGATATGTGCAGTGCCGCCAGCTCCTTCGCTGCCTGGGCGCGGGACCGCGCGGCCTCGGCTGCGGTTGCCCTAGCTTTGTCGCGCAGTTCCTCCGAGCGCTCGATCGCCTGGCGATAGCTGTCGGGCGCAATCACCTCAACGTCGATGGCGAAGCTGTCCTGCGGGATGTCGAGCTGGTACGCGATGGCTTCCCGCATCTCGGCGTCTGCCTGGGAGAGGCTGCGACATTGGCTGACGGCGCCGGCCTCGGCGCTTTCCAGCACCCACCAGTTGTGTGAGCGTTGCGCGGTCACTTTGACGTGTCTCATTCCCTCCACCAGTCCTTTCCGAGCACATCGGCGTATTGATTCCAGAACTTGTGGGCCGTCAAGTCATCAATCTCTTGATGGCGGCCCAGAGTGTGGGCGCTGCCACCGATTGTGATCGAGGTGTGTCGAGTCAGCTCCACTGCGCGGAAGGCCAATCCACGGGCTCTCGCCTCGCGTCGGAGCTTGGCCAGAACTGCCGCGCGCTTCACGGGCAACAGTCTATCACAAACTGGACAGCGATGTCAATTCAAGACTAGACGCAGCCTTGATGCCGGATGTCGGGCCAGGATGGTGTGTCGAGAAGGGCACCTGCTCAAGCCGCTCCGGGGGCCGTTGGGGCCGGCGCCGCGCGATCAGCCGCTGATCAGCTGGTGGGCGCGCTGGCGCGGGACCGGTGCGGGCCCGGTCGCCAATGCGGGCGGGGTCAGTCGGCGATGGTGGCGGTGTACCGGAGTGGTGGGCGGCCTAGGGCGCCGTACTGCGGCTCGGCGCGCACTTGGCCGGCTCGCTCGAGCTCGGCCAGGCAGCGCTGGGCCGTCGCCCGGCTGATGTTGGCGGCCTTGGCAGCTTCGTCGGTGGAGAGGCCGCCGCCGGATAGCCGGACCGCGTCGAGCACTCGGCTGGCGGTCGACGATGGCTCGACGCACGCGGCCGGAGCCGGCGCGCCGGCGTCCGCGCCGGCGCGGACGCCGAACAGGGTGTCGAAGTCGGCTTGGGTGGGTTTGGCGTCGGGGCTGGCGAGGCGGGTCCGCCGGTCGCGGTATTCCTCGAGTTTGGCCCGCAGCGCTGCCGCGCGGAACGGTTTGGCCAGGTAGCTCACCGCGCCCATCCGCCGGGCGGCTATCCCGGTGGCCATGTCGGTGGCGGCGGTGACCATGATGGCGTCGCACGGTTCGGCTCGGCCCCGGATCGCGCGCAGCACGTCCAGTCCGCTTCCGTCGGGCAGGGTGACATCGAGCAGGACCAGGTTGGGACGCAGTCGGTCGATCGCGGCGATCGCCTCGGCGACCGAGTGCGCCTCGCCCACTGGGGCGAAGCCGGGGACCTGGGACAGGATTGCGGTCTCGTTTTGGGCCAGTGCCGGGTCATCTTCGATCACGAGGGTACGAATCGGCGCCGGGCTGGTCATTGCGGTCTCTCGGCAGTCGTGGCGCCGCTGGCCGCCACTTCGTGGCCCCCGCGCGCCTGACCCGCCGCCTCTTGGCCCGCCGGCGCTTGCTTCGGCAGGCGGGCGGTGAACCGCGCGCCTGGCCCCTCGGTGACGGTGATCTCGCCACCGAGCCGGCGCACCAGCTGCCGCACCAAGGCCAGCCCGACGCCGCGCCGCAGCGCGTCCCCGGCGCCACGATCCACATCCTTTGTTTTCGTGGTGAAGCCGTCGGTGAATATCTGCTCGGCGGCGCCTGGCGGGACGCCCGGTCCGTTGTCGAGCACCTCGATGGCCACTTCGTCCGCGCTCTCGGTCAGCGACACTGCTATTTCCCCATCAGTGACTGGTTCGGCGCCCTCCATCATTCCGCTCAACGCGTCCAAAGCATTGTCGATCAAGTTGCCGGCAACGGTGATCAGCGCGTCGATCAGGCCGAAGCCATCGGTCAGGTGGCTGTCCGAGGTGAGCACTAGGCGGAGGTGCCGTTCGCCCGCGACGGCGGCCTTGCCGATCAGCAGGCCTGCCACCGGGGGCGGGCCGATGCGGGCCTCCACCATGGTCGCGAAGTCGGACCGGTCGGACGGGGCGTCGGTCAGATAGTCCAGGGCGTGCTCGATCCGGGCGCGCTCGGGCACGCCCTCGCGTTCCAACATCCCGATCACGGTTTGTGTGCGGTTGGCGAATTCGTGGTGCTGGGCGCGCAGCGACCCGGCCATGCCTCGGGCGCTGTCCAACTCGCGCAGCAGGTCGGCTTGGCTGGTCTGGTCGCGGATGGTGGCCACCGCGCCGTGCTCTTTGCCGTTCAGTTTGATCGGCAGACGATTGATGACCAGGCAGCGGGAGTCGGTGAGCACCAACGCGTCCGGCTCGTTGATCTTGCCGGTGAGCAGGTCGCGCAGTCGGCCCGGAGCGAGCGCCTC
>WQZC01000199.1 GCA_009780925.1 Actinomycetes bacterium
ATCGCTGACCTGTTCACCGGCGCGCTCACCGTGGGCCTGGACGTCACGCAGTCCGGCGGCAAATGGTACGTGAACCCGGTGCGGTCCGCCCTGGACTTGTACGGCGAGATCTTCTCCGCGCTCACCGCTGCCGACCTGCAAGCGTTGACCACGTTGATCCAATCGCTGGCCAGCAATTACAGCTCCATGCTCGGCGGCATACTGCACTGACCGGCACTCGGTGCCAACAATGGCAGTTGATTCAACGAGGAGACACGCGAGATAACCGCTCAGTCGATGCGCCCGGCCCGAGAATCCTCGGATTCTCGGGCCGGGCTTCGCTACGGCATCAGCGCTTACCTGCTCTGGGGCCTGTTCCCCTTGTACTGGCCGCTGCTCGAACCGGCCAGCGCATTGGAGATCCTGGCGCAGCGGATGGTTTGGTCACTGGTGTTCGTGGCGCTGATCATCTGGCGGACGCGGGCGTGGCGCGCGGTGCGGGCGGTGTTCGCCAGCCGGGACCAGCTGACCGTGCTGAGTTTCGCGGCTTGCGCCATCACCATCAACTGGGCGACCTTCATCTGGGCCACCAACAACCAGCACGTCCTGGAGGCGTCGCTGGGCTATTTCATCACCCCGTTGGTCAGCGTGCTGCTCGGTGTGCTGGTGCTGCACGAGGCGTTGGGCGCGGTGCAGTGGGCCGCGGTCGGCATTGGCACGGTGGCCATCATCGTGCTCACCGTCAACCTTGGCCGGCTGCCCTGGATAGCGCTCGCGCTCGCCCTGGCGTTCGGCTCATACGGCTACCTGAAAAAACGCGCCGGGGTCGGCGCCGTCGAGTCGCTCGCGGTCGAGGCGAGCCTGATGGCGCTGCCGGCGCTGGCCACGTTGAGCGTCCTGGCGGCGCGTGGCAGCCTCGCGTTCGGCCACCACGGCGCCGGCCACGCGGCCCTGTTGGCATCCGCCGGGATTGTCACCACGGTCCCGCTGCTGCTGTTCACCGCGGCCACGCGACGGCTCCCGCTGTCCACCGTCGGGTTGATCCAATACCTGGAGCCGGTGCTGATGTTCGCGGTCGGCGTGGGGATCCGCCACGAGCCGATGCCCGCGGCGATGTGGGCCGGCTTCGCCTTGGTGTGGCTGGCGCTGGTCGTGCTCAGCGTCGCCGGGTTGCGGGCGAGCGCCCGGGTCCGGGCGCGCGGCGCACCGACCGGCCAGCCGTGAGGCACCGCGGTGCGCTTGTTGCCGCCGACGCGGAACTGACACCGGGTGGCCGACGCGAAGTAGATCAGCGCGCGGCGCGGCGGGTCGCTCACCTTGCCGCGATGATCGATGAGGCGTTGGCACTGACCCCCAGGACGACGCTCCGGCCCTGGATCAGTTCCGGGCACGATCCGCCGTCAACCAGCCGCACCGCGCTGCCCCCGGCGACTCGTCCCTCGCCTCGGGAATGGCCCGCCTTGACGGCTTCATGGCGAGCGGCAATCCCGTTGATCCCATAGGCGACCGTCCACCGTCCTGCTCGGTGTGCCCTCACCCGACTGACGCGGCGAGCACAGCGGCTCGGACTAATTGAATGGGTCATTGCCAACCGGCCGCCCCACCGCGCGAACCGTTGAGGACTTCGCGGCGGCCCGCTGGGCTCGCGGGCACGCACAACACGCAGGGGACAGCCGACATGACTCCCGAGGCCCTGCATCGGCACGACCTGACTCGTGGCGTCTTGGCGTACCGTGAGCCCATGCCACCAGAAGTCGCCGAGGTTGAGCGGGCACTGCTCGCGCTACCACCAGCAGATCGCGCGGTCGTCATTGAGCGTGGCTTGGCGAGTCTGGATCAGGCCGACAACGCGAGTCAGGCGGAAATCGACGCGGCGTGGCTCATTGAGATCAACCGGCGAGTTGACGAATACGCCGGAGGCGACACAAAGCTGGTTGACGCGGCCGATCACTTCGCCCGGGTTAGAGCCTCGCTGTCGGCGCCCAGGCCGTGAGGCTGCGAGTACGCGAGCGAGCCGAAGCCGTTGCGGAGTTCGACTCAGCTGTGCGCTGGTACGCGGAGCGGGACAGTTCGCTCGCGGTCCAATTCGTTGACGCGGTCGAGGCGGCCATCGCCCAAATCCTCGACTGGCCGGGCTCCGGACGCCCCTACCCTGGTCGAGAGGGTCGCACCCCGGTCCTGCGAACGCTACGAGTCAAAGGTTTCCCCTACCGCATTGTGTACCTCGTTGACGGCGCGGACCTCATAGTGTTTGCGTATCCCCACGGCAGGCGGAATCCCGGCTACTGGGAGCATCGGCTGCACCTCTGAGCAATCCCTCTTTGCGGGTGAGCCGGCCAATCCGTCTCCCCGTCAATCCCCCACCCCGGTCAATCCCCGACGTCGCAGGTGCTGAGAAACCGTAGCAGCTCGGTCGCGTCATCATGGGTGAACATCGCGTCGAGCGCAATATTGTATTCGAGCTTGCGAGAGTATGGAATGCTCACCACGTCATATCCGGTCGACATCAGCTCCCCCGCCATCATCAGCCCGGCGGTGCGCTTGTTGCCATCGAAATGGAATTGACGCCGCGTGGCTGACGCGAAGTAGATCAAAGCGCGGTGGCGCGGGTCGCTGATCTTGCTGAGATGCACGACGAGGCGTTGGTGTTGTTCGACTAGAACTATTCCGCCCAGCCCCGGATCTGTTCCCGGCACCTGACCGCCGTCAGCCAGACGCACCGTGCCGCCGCCCGTGACTCGCCCCTCTCCCCGGAAGTGGCCTGCCTCGATCGCCTCATGCCGGGCAACGATCCCGTTGATCTCGTCGGAAACTGCCTTGCTCAGCGCGAACTCGCCACCGCCGACCAGTTCGTCAAGCCGGCTGTACGCCTGGCTCAAGGCCAGGATCTGCTGCTCGTCGGCCAGCTTCTTGCCGCCAACGGTCACTCCGTCGAGCAGGGTGCGGACCTCGGGCAGGGTGAAATTGTTCCCTTCCAGGGCGGCTGCGTTCCAGATCAGATCCGGGAATTGCGCGCGGAACCGGAGCCGGGCGCGCGCGACGCCACTCGGTTTGAGCCGGCTCACGTCGAACGGCCCCCAAACGAGCCCGGTGTCCTCATGGCGGTGCCAGTCAACCGCGGCGCGTCGATCCGGCTGCGGCTCCGCCGGCACATCATTCGGCCGCGATCCCGTCCCTGACCGCCAGTCGCCTGGCCGCCGCAGATACTCGTCCGAGCCCCGCGCCCAGTTCGGTCCTCCGCTCACCATGACATCGCCTCCGCGATCGCGTCCTGGGCGGTCCGCCCGCCCTGCGCGACGCAATCCATGATGATTTGAATTGGCGCCGCGTACCGTATGTGCCGGTCGACGAATGAGCCGTGGAACAGTTCCGCCTCACCGCTGAGGACCGCGACGCTCGTCTTGTCCAGCCGGTGCGTTGGCCGGAGGTTCGCGTCGGCCAGCAGATGCCTGACCGTGACCACGTCCGCGCTCCACAGCACCGTCTCGATCGGCCCGCCGCCGTCCGTGAACCGCACCAACCGCGAGCGCCATGCGACCACTTCGAGGTCCGCGGGCGGCTGGTGGCCGTCCTCAAGCATCCAGCGTGTCGCCGCTGCGGCGTTCCGGTCGCTGGTGGGCTTCGCGGCCAGCTCAAGGTTGACGCCGCAGGCCAGCGCGGTCTCCCGCAGCATGCCCACCGACGGGCTCACCTTGTTGTTGCGGACCCGATGCACGGTTGACGCCGAGACGCCAGCCCGCCGGGCCACGGCGGCGGCAGTCAGCCCCGGTCCCGCCAGCCAACGATTCACCATGGCCGCAAGCTGTGCCATATATGCAACGACAGCAAGTGGCAGCCAAATACAGAACCAGGATGAGTTTGGCCCCGCGTCCCGAGCCCGCGCGCGGCACTCCCCCGGATGAGCGCGGCGCGGTCCGAGGGCTACTGCCGCGGCAGGCACTCGGGAGGCAGCTCGAACCAACGCAGCTGCTCCACCTCGGGGCTCAGCCCGCTCCCCACGCCGCCGCCCACCGCGCCACTGGCGCCATCCCCGCCCGCGGCCCGACGCGCAGCGACCAGGCGCCGCGCCTCGTCCAGGTACTCGCCCATCGCCGATTCAGGGGCGGTCCGTTGCGGCACCGCGGCGGTGAGCAGCGTCGGCTCAGCGAAGGACACCATCGACAGCCGAAGCGGTGGCTGCGCCGGCTGGCGGCGATGGCGCCACAACCCGCTCGCCGGGTCGAAGGTGTAGTCGGGCAGGAAGCGCCAACCATCGGCGGCGATGATGCCGACCGCTTCGATCAGATAGTCGGCGACCGCATCGGAGATGAAATAGTTGAAGTTGAGCCTGGTCCAGCCAGGCTTGATGCCTTCGCAACCGGCGATGATCTCGTGCTCGAACTCCCGCGAGGTGGCCGGGTCGATGTGCAGCAGTCGGTGGCCGTAGGGGCCGGCGCAGGAGCAACCGCCGCGCGTCTGGATGCCGAACAGGTCGTTGAGCAGCGCCACCACGAAGTTGTGGTGCAGGTAGTAGCCGCCCGGCCGGCGGATCAGGAACGAGATGATCGACAACCGCTCGGCGTCGGTGTTGCCCAGGATCTCGATGGCCGGGTTGGCTCGCCACGCCGTCAGCGCCCGGGCGAGGAACACTTTTTCCCGGGACTGGATGAGCGGCACCCCGATCTGGCCCTTGAGCGCGAACACCAGCCCCGCCCGGATCGACTCGATGATCGCCGGGGTGCCGCCCTCCTCGCGGTGCACCGGGTCGGTGAGGTAGCGGTGCTCGGTCTCACTGACGTAGGCCACCGTGCCGCCGCCGGGCACCACCGGGCGCCGCTGGCCGGCCAGCTCGCGGCGGACCACCAGCACCCCCGGGGTGCCCGGGCCGCCGATCAGCTTGTGCGGGGAGAAGAAAACCGCGTCCTTGTGGGCCCGCGGGTGCTCGTCGCAGCTTGGGAACATGTCGATATCCACATACGGGGCGGCGGCGGCGTAATCCCAGAACGAATACGCGCCGTGGCGGTGCAGCAGATCGGCGATCGCGCAGGCGTCGGTGAGGATGCCGGTGACGTTGG
>WQZC01000200.1 GCA_009780925.1 Actinomycetes bacterium
CGCCCGAGGAGTGCGCGGTCAGCATCTTGCCGCGCGCGCAGGCGATGACCATCAGCGAGCCGAGGGAGGAGGTGTCCGCCCCGGCCGACAGCGCCATCGTCAGCCCATCGCCGGTGTTCGCCGTGGGCACGCACTGGTAGGTGTCGTGCGCGACGGCGCTGAGCCAGGAGTACTTCTCGACCAGGTCGGGGTTGTTGCCGAACCCCCCGGCGGCCAGCACGACGGCCTTGGCGCCGATGCGCAGGGTGTTGCCATCGGAGTCCTCGGCAACCACGCCGGCGACCTTGCCGTCCTCCATGATCAGTTCCTTGGCGGGCGTGGACACGAAGACCTCCACCCCGGCGTCCTCGGCGGCCTTGAGCAGCACCTCTTGGCAGCGCTCGCCCAAGCCCTCGGGACGGTGGAAGGTGTACAGCTCGTAGGGCTGGTCGTAGGCGTAGATGTTGACGTCGGTGTAGGTGATGCCGAGCGACTTGTAGATGTCGATGGTCTCGGCGGTGTTCTCCACCTGCATCCGCACCACGTCCGGGTTGGCCCGGTGGTGGCTGTAGTCGGTGTAGCGGCGGAAGCCCTCTTCCCTGGTCGGGAAGTGCTTGCCGGGCGCCGGCACGCCGCGCGCCTTCTGCTCGCTGGACTCGAACGCGGCGGTGCCCTCGGCGTACACCGAGGAGCCGCCGGTCTGCGGCAGCTTCTCCAAGATGGCGACGCTCAGCCCGCCCTGTGCGGCGGCCAACGCGGCAGACTTGCCGGACGCCCCGCCACCTACGACGACGACGTCGTAGCTGACGTCGACAGTGGGTTCACTCACGATTACCTCCGTTGGGTTGTGGGAAAAGGATCAGGTTCGGCTCTAGTGAGCGGTCTGGCCGCCGTCCATGGCATAGACGCCGCCGGTCATGAACGAACCCCAGTCAGAGGCGAGCAGCATCACGAACCAGGTGATCTCATCTGGCGTCGCGACCCGGCCCTGGGCGTTGAACGACTTGACGACCTCGGTGAACTCGGGGTCGGCGAGCCAAACCGAGGTCATCCCGGTCTCGGTGAACGCCGGGCAGACCACGTTCGCGCGGATGCCGGCCTTGGCGTATTCCAGCGCCGCGCCCTTGGTCAGGCCGGCCACGCCGTGCTTGGCGGCCGCGTACGGGGCCATCCCCGGGTCCGCCACCGTGCTGACGACCGACCCGCAGTTGATGATCGAGCCGCCGCCGACCTTGAGCATCTCCGGGATCTGGTACTTCATGCACAGGAACACCCCGCGCAGGTCCACCGCGATGATCTTGTCGAAGTCCTCGACGGTCTGCTCCACCAACGGAGCGGTGACTGGCAGCAGGCCCGCGTTGTTGAACGCGATGTCCAGCCGGCCGTAGGTCTCGACGGTGGTGTTGATGAGGTTCTGCACGTCTTCGAGCTTGGAGACATCGCCGGGCACGAAGATGGCCTCGCCGCCGATTTCCTTGATTTGTTCCATCGTCTCGTCGGCGTTGGTGCGCCCGTTGACGACTACCTTCGCCCCGTTGCGGGCGAAGGCGACCGCAGTCGCTTGGCCGATGCCTGACCGACCGCCCGTGACCAAGGCAACTTTCCCCGTGAAGTCGAACGAATCGTGGCTCACGGTCATCTCCTTTCCTTGTCGGCTCCGCCGTTGGGGCCGACAGTTCGTCGCGCCGCTGTGCAGTGGGGATTCGCCACACAGCCCAACCCGGACACTCCCGGCGCGTCGCCGGTCGTGACCAGTACCCCTGGCGCGTCGCGCCGCAGCGGGTGGCTGTGCCGCAGCGCGTCAGGAGAGCTCATCCCTCGCGGAAGGCGACCCCAAAGCCCCCGCGCGGGTACCGCCAGCGGACCACGCCGGGGGGCGCGATCGCCAAGCAGGTGCCGCATTCCAGACAGGCCGCGTACTCGATGCCGACGGTGCCGTCTGGCTTGACCCGGTACACATGCGCCGGGCAGATCCGTTCCAACAGCGCGCCGGCGCCGGTCTTGCGCGCGGCGTCCTGGTCCACCTCGATGTGCGAGACCTCGTCGTCGTGGGTGAAGGAGACGCGGTCCAGCCGCTCCGGGATCGTTCCGAGCGTTAGCATCACAACCCCCTCGTCCCGCCGACCCCGAGGCGGGCCAGCGCCCGCATGGACAGCGGGGAGGCCTTCAGCGCCCGGCGCGCCGTGGTGATCAAATGCGCGCGTGGGGTGGTGTCCAGGTCGAATATCCGGTGCAGCACGTCGGCCGCCAGTTCGCCTACCTGGCGGTACATCTCGGGGTTCTCCAGGAACTTGGGGGCGCGCTCGTAGGTGCGCATGTCCCGCCCGACGAATGTCGCGTCCAGCTCGGCGCGGTAGCGGGCCATGGCCGCGCCCGAGAAGTCGCCGGCGGCCAGCGCCGCGTCGGCGGCGGTGGCCGCGGCCAGCGCCGAGCCGGCGGCCAGATCCATGCCGCGGATGGTCAGCCCGGTGTTCAGAGTGAAGCCGGCGGCGTCGCCGATGATCATCAGCCCGGGCCGGGTCAGTTCCTCGCGGACCAGCGCCGGGCCGTTCTCAATGGTCAGGTGGCAGCCGTACTCGATGGGCTCGGCGCCGTCCAGCAACCCCGCGTACGCCGGGTGGTTGAGGAAGTGGTCGTGGATCTGCGAGGAGGAGAGCCGGGAGGCCGCGAGGTCGTCCAGTCGGACCACCACGCCGATGGAGATCGATTCGGTGTTGGTGTACAGGAACCCCCCGCCGGCGAGCCCTTGGGTGGCGTCGCCGACCACCGCGTAGGCCACCCCCTCGTCGCCGCGCAAGTGGAAGCGCTCCTCGATGGCCTGGCGCGGCAGCCCGAGCACCGACTTGACCCCGACCGCCAGGTGGCCCGCCGGCGGCTTGCGACGGATCCCGGCGTCACGCGCGATGAAAGAGTTCACCCCGTCGGCCAGGATGACCACGCGCGCGCGCAGCTCGTCTTCGCCGGCGCGCACGCCGACCACCTGCTCGCCCTCGAAGATCAACCCGTCGACCCGCACCCCGGGCATGACGAAGGCGCCGGCCTGCTCGCACTGTTCGGACAGCCACGGGTCCAGCCGGCCGCGCAGCACCGAGACCGCGTTCACCGGGTCGGCGAAGCGGTCGTCCCAATAGTCGATGCCCACCGAGGAGGTCGCGTTCAGGAACTGCACGTAGTTGCGGGTGATGCGCCGCTCCACGGGCGCGACGCGCGCGAAGTCCGGGAAGACCTCCTCCATCACCCGGCAGTAGAAGACCCCCCCGGAGAGGTTCTTGGCCCCGGGCTCGGAGCCGCGCTCGACGAGCACGACGGAATGGCCCGCCGACGCCAGCCGGTACGCGGCGACGCACCCGGCGACCCCGCCGCCCACGACAACCGCATCGAAGATGTCCTCATCCACCCTTGTCGTCCCCTCTCTCCGTTGGTGCGCCGTTGCTGATCCGTTGGTGCGAGGTGCTCGCCGTGACGTCGGTTTCAGTCGCTGTCAGGAGGACAGGGCCGCGATGATCGCGGGCACTACCTCGTACAAGTCGCCGGCGATCCCGTAGGTCGCGCGGCGGAAGATCGGCGCGTCCGGGTCGATGTCCACCGCGGCGACGACCTTGGCCCCGCGGATTCCCTCCAAGTGCTGCGGCGCGCCGGAGATCCCGATGGCCAGGTAGAGCCGGGGGGTGATCGACTGACCCGAGCGGCCGATGTACCGGCTCTTCTCCACCCAGCCGAGGTCGTCGGCGATCGGCATCGAGCAGGCGATCTCCGCGCCCAACGCCGCCGCGAGCTGCTCGCCCAGCGCCATGTCCGCGCGCGCGCGCAGCCCGCGCCCGACCGCGACCACCTTGGTCGCGTCCGCCAACCCGGAGGCGGTCGCCGAGGCCCGGCGCGAGACCCGCACCGGCGCCGTCCCGGCCAGCGGCAACTCCTCAATCGGCGCCGGGGAACCGGCCGCGTCACCCTCGTCGGCCACTTCGAGCACAACGGCCAGTCGGCCGCTGACCCGCAGGGTCTGCACCACCGCGGCGCCGACCGCCGAGCGCTCCACCACCCACTCGCCGCCCTTGGCCGCCACCGAGGAAACCCCGGGTAGCAGCGTGGCGCCAAGGCGAGCGGCCACCGCGCCGAGCAGCGCCCGCGCCTGCGGCGCCCCGCCAGCGGCCACGAGGTCCGGCTCCGCCTGCGCCGCCGCGTCCGCCACCGCTGCCGCGCACGCCTCCACCGGGACGCCTTCGGCCGGCTGGCACCAGCGCACCGCGTCCGGACCGCAGGCCGCGGCTTGCTCCGCTACCTCGCGCGATCCCACCGCGAGCACGGTCACCGGACCGAGCTCGCGAACCGCGGCGAGCTGCGCGGAAACTTCCGCTCCCGACGTGGCGAGCAGCCATACCTTCGTCATCACGCCACTCCGTCCGCGCGCAGGGCCGCGACCAGCGCCTGCGCGGCCTGTTGGGGATCACCCTCGAACATCTGCGCGCCCTTTCGATCGGGCAGCCGAGTGCCCAGTTCGGCGGGCGCCGCCGGCAGCGCCACGCCCAGCTCGGCGAGGGTGCGCTTGTCGACCGGGCGTTTGCGCGCGGTGAGCATCTCCTTCATCCCCGGGGGGCGGGTCTCGGCTCCGTCGGCGCGCACCGCGAGCACCACCGGGGCGGTCACGGTGAAGACCTCTTCCACTTCTCCAGCGCGGCGCACCGCCTCGATGCCATCTGGCCCGGCGACCGCTGTCGACACGCCGAGGACCACGGGCCAGCCGAGCAGCGCGGCGAGCGCGGCGGCCACGCCGGGGTGTTCTTCAGCATCGCCGATGACCAGCACGTCGGCGTCCGGGACGGTTCGGGCGGCGGCGGCCAGCACGGTGGCCGTGGCGACCTCGTCGTCCACCGGGGGGGCGTCGGTGACCGACACCGCGCGGGCCACGCCGCGCGCGAGCGCCCAGCTCGGGTCGGAGTTGCCGCAGGTCACCCCGACGGCTTCGCCGCCGCTGGCCCGGGCGAGCTCGCAAGCGATAGCGACCGCAGCGTGATCATCCTCACCCGCCGACATGCGGGTA
>WQZC01000201.1 GCA_009780925.1 Actinomycetes bacterium
TGGCCACGGTCTGGCACCAGTCGAAGGCCCTGCAGCTCGCCGGCCAGGCCGCGTCGGCTCGGGCGGCTGAAGCGGCTCCGGCCGAGACGCCACCGACCGAAGCGGCGTCGGATGGGCCGGCGCTGGATGGGCCGGCGTCGAGCGGGCCGGTCGACGCCGTGGCGCCGGGTCGGCCGGCGGACGCCGCAGCGCCCACAGACGCTGCGGCTCCCACAGACGCCGTGGCGTCGGACGCGCCGTCGGGGGCGGCGGTCCCAACGTCCGTCGGTGCGGACTCGGGCGCCGCCGAGACGCGGCTGGCAGGGCCGTGAACTCTCGGGAGCGGCTCGTCGATCTCGGCTTCGCCGCCGGGTGGGCGGCGGTGAAGGCGCTGCCGCAGCCGCTCGCGGCCGCCGGGTTCCGGGCGTTCGCCGACCTCGCCACGCGCCGGGACGGCCGGGGGGTGCGCCAGTTGCGCGCGAACCTGCGCCGGGTGCTCGGCGCCCGAGCCGGTGCGGATGGAGTGCCGCGCCGCGCGGACCACGGGGCGCGCCGCGCCGGCGACGAACAGCGCCGCGCGGGCGAAGAAGGCCCCGGCGCGGGTGAGTTCGACGCGGTGGTGGCCGAGGCGATGCGCTCCTACGGCCGGTACTGGATGGAGACCTTCCGGCTGCCGAAGATGGACCCGCGACGGGTGGCCGCACGCGTTGAAACGCGCACCGTCGGCGCCGAGCACATCGACGCGGCCGTCGACGCCGGGCGCGGTTTCATCCTGGCGCTGCCGCACAGCGGCAACTGGGACGTCGCTGGGGTGTGGCTGATCGAGCGCACCGGACGGGGCTTCGCCACCGTCAATGAGCGGCTGCGCCCGGAGTCGCTGTACGACCGGTTCGTCGCGTTCCGGGAGAGCCTCGGCTTCGAGGTGCTGCCGCTGACCGGTGGCGCGCGCCCCCCGTCGGAGGTGCTCGCCGAGCGGTTGCGCGCCGGCGGCTCGGTGTGCCTGCTCGCCGACCGAGACCTGTCGCGTGGCGGGGTGGCGGTGTCGTTCTTCGGTGAGCCGACGCGGATGCCGGCTGGCCCCGCGCTGCTCGCCGCGACCACCGGCGCCGCGTTGCTGCCGGTGAGCTTGTGGTTCACCCCGGACGGCTGGGGGCAGTGGATCGGCGCGCCCGTCGAGGTGGACGGGCCGGGCCGGCTGCGCGACCGGGTGGGTGCCGCCACGCAGACGCTCGCCGACGCCTTCGCCGCGCGGATCGCCGAGCATCCGGCCGACTGGCACATGCTGCAGCGGCTCTGGCTGGCCGACCTGCCGCCGGCGCGGATCGCCGAGCTCCGTCCCCCGGGCGAGCCCGCCCCCGACCCCCGTGCGGCGACCGCGCCGACACTTGATGATCTCGGGGAAAACGCAGGATCGTTGCGCATTCCCCGACATCATGAGCGGCGCCAGGGCGCCGTCGAATCCGAGGCGCGCGAAACATAGGAGGGGAGCGCCATCAACATCGGCATCGTCTGCCCGTACTCGTGGAACATCCCCGGCGGGGTGCAGGCGCACGTGCGCGACCTCGCCGAGACTCTGCTCGCGCTGGGCCACACCGTCTCGGTGCTGGCCCCCGGCGATGATGAAACGGCCGATCTGCCGCCCTACGTCGTCACCGCCGGGCGTGCGGTGCCCATCCCATACAACGGCTCGGTGGCCCGCCTGCAGTTCGGCCTGGTGTCGGCGGCCCGGGTGCGGCGCTGGCTGCGCGACGGCGAGTTCGACGTGGTGCATGTGCACGAGCCGGCGCCGCCCAGCCTGTCGCTGCTCGCCTGCATGATCCACGACGGGCCGCTGGTGGCGACCTTCCACGCCGCCACCACCAGGTCGCGGTTCCTGCTCATGTTCGACACCGTGCTCCAGCCGTTCCTGGAGAAGCTCACCGGCCGGATCGCGGTGTCCGACGCCGCCCGCCGGGTGGTGGTCGAGCACCTGGGCGGGGACGCGGTGGTGATCCCCAACGGTGTTCGGGTGGCGAGCTTCGCCGAGGCCGAGCCGTTGCCCGGCTACCCCAGGCCGGGAGGCGCCATCGGGTTCATCGGCAGGTACGGCGAGCCCCGCAAGGGCATGGGCGCGCTGGTCGAGGCGTTGGCCATGCTGATCGACGACCGGTCGGACCTGGAGCTGCTGATCGCTGGCCGGGGGGACGCGGCGGAGTTCCGCGCCGGGTTGCCCAGCGCGCTGCGACCGCACATCAGACTGCTCGGCCAGGTCGGCGAGCCGGACAAGGCCCGGCTGTTGCGCAGCGTGGACGTGTTCTGCGCGCCGAACACCGGCCAGGAGAGCTTCGGGGTGATCCTGCTGGAGGCGATGGCCGCTCGCGCGCCCATCGTGGCCAGCGAGTTGGACGCGTTCCGTCGCGTGCTCGGCGGGGGCGCCGCTGGGGAGCTGGTGGCGGTCGGGGACGGCGAGGCGCTGGCGGCGGCGCTGGCAGCGGTGCTGGACGACCCGCGCCGGCGAGCGCGGTTGACCTCGGCCGGCGCCGCCGTGGTGGCCCAGTATGACTGGTCGGTGATCGTGACCGCCGTGCTGCGCGTGTACGAGCTGGCCATCGCGGGCGCGCAGGGCGCGGCTCCGAAGGCGGCTGGTCCCAAGTCGTCATGATCATGCAAGTGCGCCAATGCCGTTGGCTGTTTCGCATGATCATGACGGAGGGCCCGCTCCATCGCTCCCTCCGGTCGCCTCGGCCGCCAGTGATCGCCGCGTCACGCTTAGGCTGGCACCGTGTTTTCCACGGCTTGGCTGGTCGTCGCGATCGTCCTGGCCGTCGTGGTGACAACCCTGCTCACCGGCTGGGTGACCTTCACCATCACCCGGCTGGACCGGTTGCACGCGCGAGTGGACGCCGCCGAAGCGACCCTTGACGCGCAGTTGGTGCGCCGGGCCGCCGCGCTGGCCCAGGTCGCGCAAAGCTGCGCCTCGGGGCGGTCCGCCCCCGCGGCCAAGATCGGTGCCGACCGCGAGCGTTTCGAACGCTACGAACAAGCGGCCAGCGCGGCGTTGACGGCGAGCGGAGCGCTCACCGCCGCGCGACCGGATCGGGCTGCCGCTGGGAACCATCGGGACCGAGAGGTCGCCGAGAACGCGGTCGGCCGGGCCGTCGCCGAACTGGCGGCGCTTGCAGACGCGGTGCCGCGCGCCGAAGCCGCTGAGCTCCGCGAGGCGTGCGCCCGAGTCGTGATAGCCCGACGCTTCTACAACGACGCGGTGCGCGACACCCGCGGTCTGCGCGCCCGTCGTCTGCCGAGAGTCCTGCGCCTGTCCGGGCACCGAGAGCTGCCGCAGTTCTTCGACATTGACGACGCCGCGACGTTCCCCGAGCCCGATGGGCCGACATCGTCCCGCGAACACCCGTAGTCTTCTAGATGAAGGCACGTTCCTGGTCGCGCCGCCGGCCGCGACAGCGGGTGGCGGCAGCCGGTCGCGGCGACGCGGCGGCCGACGGCCGGGAAGACAACCAGGAGACCGGCAAGTGACGCCAATGGCTCGGCTGGTCGCGTTCACCGCCCAGTGGACCGGCCTGAAGAAAGTGACCTCGGCGATAGTGGCCGTGGTGCTGGTGGGCTGCGGACTGGCCGCCGGTTTGGCCGTCACCGGTGGCGGCCGGGAGGCGCCGGCGGCGGAGGCGCCGGCGGTGGCGCCGATGTCCACGGCGACGCCCACCCCGACTCCCACGCCCACCCCGACCTCATCCCCGACTCCGGCTCCGGTCAACCCGCTGACCGGTGTCGGCCCACCCGTCCGTGGCCCGGTCATCGCCGTGAAGATCGACGATGTGGCCGATGCGCTGCCGCAGGCCGGCATCGACCAGGCCGACATCGTCTATGTGGAGCAGGTCGAGGGCGGGCTCACCCGGCTGCTGGCCGTGTTCGACACGCACAAGCCGGCGATTGTCGGGCCGGTGCGCAGCACCCGCGCCGACAACCCGGAGCTGCTCGCCCAGTACGGCCCCATTGTGTTCGCGGCATCCGGGGGCGGTGGCGACTCGCTGCCGCTGCTGGACCAGTCACCGCTCAAGTCGGTTATCAATGACCGCGACGGGCCTGGTTTCTTCCGTGACTACTCGCGGGTCGCCCCGCACAACCTGATGATCAATCTTCAGCAAGTCGCCGCCGCCGTGCACGGCGCCTCGGCCAAGTCGATCGGTTTGACCTGGGCGCCCCGGCCCGAGGCCTCGGCCCGGGCCAAACCCGCGACCAGCCTCTCCGCGCTCGTCGGCGGCACGCCCGTCTCGTTCCAATGGGACGCGGCGTCCAAGCGGTACGTGCGATACATCGACGGGGTGGCGCAACAATCCGACGACGGCAAACCCGTCGCTACGCCGAACGTGATCGTGCAGTTCTGTGACGGGCACGTCAACCCCGCCGACATCGACCCGGCCGGAAACCCCGGCTGGTTCACCAGCACGGTCGGGCACGGCAAGGCGTCGGTCTTCCGCGACGGCAAGCGGATCGACGGCACCTGGTCGCGCCCGAACGCCAAGGCGGGCACCACGTTCCGGGACGCCGCCGGGCAGATCATCCCGTTGGCCCCCGGTGGTGCCTGGGTGGTGCTTTCCATGAACGGGGCGGCGCTGACCTCGCAGTGACGCGCGGCCGGGGTCGGTCCGCCGCTGCGCGCGCGAACCGACGCGTCCGGGTCGACGAGCTGGCCCGTAGAATCGTCGCCATGGCTGAGCAGCAGGCTCCACAAGAATCGTCCCCGAACTCCTCGTTGGCGGCGCCTCCGAGCGCGCCAACGGAGGCTGGGCACGCGGTCGGCACCGCGCGCGTCAAGCGGGGCATGGCCGAGATGCTCAAAGGCGGAGTGATCATGGATGTGGTCACCCCCGCGCAGGCCAAGATCGCCGAGGACGCCGGAGCGGTCGCGGTGATGGCCTTGGAACGCGTCCCGGCTGATATCCGCGCGCAGGGCGGGGTGGCCCGGATGAGCGACCCGGATCTGATTGACGGCATCATCGGCGCGGTCTCGATCCCA
>WQZC01000202.1 GCA_009780925.1 Actinomycetes bacterium
CGGCGATCACCACCGCGCCATGGCCGATGTCGAACCGCTGGCCGTCGGCCAGCTCGACCGGGGCGGCGGCACCCGGTTGTTCGGTGTAGGCGGGCAGCGCGGCGGCGAAGCGCGGTTTGGCCTCGGCCAGCGGCACCCGGTCCTGGGGGCGTTTCGGGCCGGCGATGGACGGGGCGACGGTGGCCAGGTCCAGTTCGAGGGTTTCCGAGTAGCGGGGGAGCGCGTCCGGGTCGTGCCACAGGCCGTTGGCCTTGGCGCACGCCTCGACCAGCGCGACCTGCTCAGCCGGGCGCCCGGTGAGGCGTAGATAACGCAGCGTCTCGGCGTCGATCGGGAAGATCGCGCAGGTGGAGCCGTACTCCGGGCTCATGTTGGCGATGGTGGCGCGGTTGGCCAGCGGCACCGCGGCCACCCCGGCGCCGTAGAACTCGACGAACTTGCCGACCACGCCGTGCGCGCGCAGCATCTCGGTGATGGTCAGCGCCAGGTCGGTGGCGGTGGCCCCGTCCGGCAGCTCGCCGGTGAGTTTGAAACCGACCACGCGGGGGATCAGCATGCTCACCGGCTGGCCCAGCATGGCCGCCTCGGCCTCGATGCCGCCGACGCCCCAGCCGAGCACGCCCAGGCCGTTGACCATGGTGGTGTGCGAGTCAGTGCCGACCACGGTGTCCGGGTAGGCCACGCCGTCGCGGCCGAACACCACGCGCGCCAGGTGCTCGATGTTCACCTGGTGCACGATGCCGGTGCCCGGCGGCACCACCCGGAACTGATCGAACGCGCCCTGCCCCCAGCGCAAGAACTGGTAGCGCTCGCGGTTGCGCTGGTACTCCAATTCGACGTTCGCCGCCATGGCGTCCGGGCCGCCGAACCGGTCGGCGATGACGGAGTGGTCGATCACCAGCTCGGCCGGCGCGAGCGGGTTGATCTTGGTGGCGTCACCGCCCAGCGCGACCACCGCCTCGCGCATGGTGGCCAGGTCCACCACCGCCGGGACACCGGTGAAGTCCTGCATCACCACCCGGGCCGGGGTGAACTGGATCTCGGTGTCCGGCTCGGCGTCCGGGTCCCAGGCGCCCAGCGCGCGGATCTGCTCGGCGGTGACGTTCGCGCCGTCCTCGTTGCGCAGCAGGTTCTCCGCCAGCACCCGCAGACTGTAGGGCAGGTCGCGCGCGCCGTCGATGGCGTCGACGCGGAAGTACTCCAGGTCGGCGCCGCCGACCGACAAGCGGGCACGGGATTGGAAGCTGTTCACGACGGGCACGGCGGGCTCCTTTGCGGACGGGTGCGGCGGACGATCCATCAGGGTGATCCATCGCTCGTGGAGTTGTCTTGACGTCAAGATATCACCGGTTGCGGTGCGCCGCCAAGCCCTCGCGGCGAGTCGCCGGGGCCTTGCGTCGGCCGCGGCGTCACTGGCATCGGCGGTCTGGTTCCGGGCCGGCCCGATCCGCCACCGTGCGTCCCAAATGTCGGTAAAGATGTTCGATGTTGTCTGTGTGGCGGACGGGGCGTGTGGCGCTGGTGAGGTGGATGTGGCAGAATGGCCGAGGATCGCCAAACCATCGGGAGGGCAGCGGTTGTGCGCACGATCAGCGGCGGCCAGGGAGTGAGGCGCGGCCACGCGGGGCGCGTCATCGCGTTCCTCGCCTCAGTGGGCGCTTGCGCCGCGCTGCTGGCGGCGCCGGGCGCGACCGCCACCCCGTCCTCGCCGCCGCCCAACCCGTCCGACCAGCAGATCAGCCAAGCCCAGCAAGACAAAGACAACCTGGCCAGCCAGGTCGGTCAGTTGGCGAGCCAGATCGCCGATCTGCAGGCGCGCATCACCGGTCTGCGCAACAACGTCCAGCTCACCGAGCAGAAGGCCGCGCTGGCGCTGCAGCGGCTTCAGGACGCGCAGGCCGCCACGGCGGCCGCCAGCAACGCGCTGCGCAAGGCGCAAGACAACCTCGTCGCCGCGCAGACAGCATTCGACCAATTCCTGTCCGACAGCTACACCAATGGCGCCATGCAGGTGCCGGGCAGCGGCCTGCTCACCTCCGCCGACCCGAACGCGCTGCTGCAGCGCGGGGACTACCAGCAGTACGCGATGCAGAGCCAGGCCGAGGCCATCGACGCGCTCAACCAAGCCACGCTGGAGCGGTCCAACGCCCAGGCCGCCGCGCAACAGGCGCAGAACAAGCAACAAGCGGCCAAGCGCGCCGCCGACGCCGCCATGAGCGCCGCGAAACGGGCGTTGACCCAGGCCAAGTCGCAAAGCGACGCGTTGAACGCCACCCTGGCGAACAAACAGCAGGCCCTGGATGACGCGAAGAACCGGCTGGCCACACTCAACGACCAGCATGATCAGTACTTGGCTTGGAAGGCCGAACAGGAACGGATCGCCCGAGAGAAGGCGGCGGCCGCCGCCCGGGCCGCCGCGGCCGCCAAAGCGGCACGCGAGGCGGCCGCCCGGGCCGCCGCGGCCCGCGCCAAGCAGAACCAGGGCGGGGGCTCTGGCGGCGGCTCCAGTGTTGGTGGCGGACCGATCAGCAACCCGTCCCCGCCGCCCAGCAGCGGCGGCTGGACCGCGGCCAAGGGGCAGGCGGCGGTCAACCGGGCGATGCAGTACCTCGGCTGGCCGTACGCCTTCGCCGGCGGCACCTCCAGGGGCCCGACCTACGGGGTGTGCGTGAGCGGCGACGCCTGGAACGACTGCCACGTGTACGGCTTCGACTGCTCCGGGCTGACCATGTATGCCTGGGGCATGCCGTGGGCGCACTACGCGGCCACCCAGTACTCCCAAGCCGGCTCATACCACCCCTCCACCAACCAGTTGCTGCCCGGCGATCTGCTGTACTGGAGCAGCAACGGCACGGTCAGCGGCATCCACCACACCGCGCTCTACATCGGCAACGGAAACGTGATCCAGGCCCCGCAGAGCGGGAGCGTCATCCAAATCACGCCGCTGTGGTCGGTCGATTCCGGCTTCTTCGGCGCCACCCGCCCGCTCACCTGAGCCGCCGAACGCGCGCGTTCGGCGGTGTCGCGCCCACAGGCTTCGGCGAGCGATCGCGCGCGCCCCGTCCGCGTTCGCCTAACCTGTAGCGGTGCTGGCTGACGCATTCGGACGGGTCGCGACCGACCTGCGCATCTCGCTCACCGACCGCTGCCAGCTGCGCTGCACCTACTGCATGCCGGCCGAGGGCCTGAAATGGCTGCGCAAACTCGACCTGCTCACCGACGCCGAGATCGTTCGCCTGGCCGGGCTGTTCGTCACCGAGGGGGTGCGCGCCATCCGGCTCACCGGCGGCGAGCCGACCGCGCACCCGCGCCTGCCCGCCATCATCGCCGCGCTGGCCGCGCTCACCCCGCGCCCGGAGCTTTCGGTGACCACCAACGGGGTCACCCTGGCCGCCGCCGCCCCGGCGCTCGCGGCGGCCGGCCTGGACCGAGTGAACGTCTCGCTGGACACCCTGGACCGCGAGACGTACCGCGCGCTGACCCGGCGCGACCGGCTCGCCGACGTGCTCGCCGGGGTGGCCGCCGCCGACGCGGCCGGATTGCGCCCGGTGAAGATCAACGCGGTGCTCATGCGCGGGGTGAATCTGGCCGAGGCTCCGGCGCTGCTGGAATGGGCATTGCGCGCCGGCTACCAGTTGCGCTTCATCGAGCATATGCCGCTGGACCCACAGCACGGCTGGAACCGGGCCACCATGGTGACCGCCGAGGAGATCCTGGCCCTGCTCAGCGAACGGTTCACCCTGCGCGCAGTCGAGCCAGGGGCGCGCGAATCGGCGCCGGCGGAGCTGTTCGAGGTGCTCGACGGGCCGGGCGCGGACGCCCGGGCGGGCGGTCCCGGCGCCGTCGGCGGCGGTGCGGTGGACCGCCCCGGCGCGGTGGGCGCGGGTGCTTGGGCTGGCGGGTCCGGCGCGGTCGGCACGGTGGGCGTCATCGGCTCGGTGACCCGGCCCTTCTGCCGCCGCTGCGACCGGGTGCGGATCACCGCCGACGGCCAGCTGCGCACCTGCCTGTTCGCGCGCGCCGAGACCGACCTGCGCGGCCCGCTGCGCGACGGCGGGTCCGACGCCGAGCTGATCGCGCTGATCCGCGCCGCCGTCGCCGGCAAGCAGTCCGGGCACGCGATCGGGGCCGCCGACTTCGTCCAGCCCGAGCGGCCAATGTCCGCCATCGGCGGCTGACGCCCCGGCCCGCCGGCCATCGGCGGCTGATGGCGCCACCCGCCGGCCATTGCCTTGATCAAGTCGCGGTTCATGCCAATAATTGGCGCGAAACGCGATTTGATCAAGATGCGTCAGCACGAGCGGCGCACAGGTTAGTTGTAGTTTCGTCCCGTACCGTGATCAGCTGAACCATCCCGTCCGCCGACATAGGAGGGCCTCGCGCGTGACCGAGCCGCCCATCGCCACCCCAGCCGCTGACGCGACCGCCCTTGAGCGGGTGCTGTTCGAGGTCAAGCGAGTCATCGTCGGCCAAGATCGGCTGGTTGAGCGGATGCTCGTCGGCCTGCTGGCGCGCGGGCACTGCCTGATCGAGGGCGTGCCCGGGGTGGCCAAGACCCTGGCCGTGCAGACCCTGGCGCGCACCGTTGCCGGGACCTTCGCCCGGTTGCAGTTCACCCCCGACCTGGTCCCCTCGGACCTGGTCGGCACCCGGATCTACCGGCCCGGCAGCGAGCGCTTCGACACCGAGCTGGGCCCGGTGTTCGCCAACTTCGTGCTCGCCGACGAGATCAACCGCGCCCCGGCCAAGGTGCAGTCGGCGTTGCTGGAGGTGATGAGCGAGCAGCAGGTCTCCATCGGCGGGCAGACCTACCGGGTGCCCGACCCGTTCCTGGTGCTGGCCACCCAGAACCCGATCGAGAGCGAGGGGGTGTACCCGCTGCCGGAGGCGCAGCGCGACCGTTTCTTGCTCAAAGTCGATGTCGACTACCCCCGTGGCAACGAAGAGTTCGAGATCCTTAGGCGGATGTCGGTCGAGGCTCCCCAG
>WQZC01000203.1 GCA_009780925.1 Actinomycetes bacterium
ACCATGTAGACGAGCGGCACCGCCGGATCGCCCGGCCGGATGAAGTAGGCGTGCAGCGAATGCACCGCGCGGTCGGCGGGCACGGTCCGGCCCGCGGCCACCAGCGCCTGCCCGGCCACCTGCCCGCCGAACACCCGCTGCAGCGCCACCTTGGGGCTGCCGCCGCGATAGATGTCTTGTTCGATGGTTTCCAGGTCGAGCAGCGCGACCAGCTCGTCGACCATCGCCTGCCCGCCGGGCGCGAGCCGCGAGTCGCGCGCCACCAGCGAGCCGAGGGGCACCAGCGTGGTCGGCGCGGGATGCGGGTTGGTCAGGTGCTCAGCGGTCACGTTGCGGCCCATCTGCGAGGCGGTCGGCATGGTTCAGGTTGCTGGTCTGCGACAGCGAAGACGGGGCCAACCCGGTGGCGCGCGCGACGCTCGCGCGGCGCGCCACGCCATCACATGCTACGTGCCCGCGCGCGCCCCAGACGGTGACCCATACGATCCGTATCATGACGGCGAGCGCTGAGCGGGCGACACGGTGAGCGCCACCGTCCTTGACGAGGCCCCCTCGCGGGTGCGGCGCCCCGCGGATCTGGGCGCGATGCTCAGCTTGCTGGTCGCGCTCGCCGTGCTGACGCTGCTCGGCGTGGGCGCGCAGGGCACCACGCACGGGGTGAACGCCGACCTCGCCCGGCTGGTCAACGACCTGCCGCGGGCGATCACAGGGGTGCTCAGCTTCCTCGCCGGCCTGAGCCTGCTGGTGCTCCCACTGTCTTACATGGCCGATCTGACGATCCGCCGCCAGGCGCGGCGGCTGGCCGAGTCGGTGGGCGCGGGCATCGTGGCGCTCGGGGTGGCGGCCGGCATCGGCGCGGGCATCTCCACCGCCAAGCACAGTGTGCTGTACACCTCGGTGGCGATCACCCGGCACGCCGGCAGCCTGATCACCGTCCTGGACAGTTACCTGGCGGCCATCGTCGCGTTCTCGGTGGTGGGCGGGATGACGCGCCGCCGGCCCTGGCGCGGGCTGTACCTGACGGCGATCGTGATCTACCTGATCGCGGCGCTGGCCGGGGTGCAGGCGACCGTGCTGGCGCTGGCGATCAGCTATGTGCTGGGCGGTTTCGTGGCGGTGGCCGCGCGCTACCTGCTCGGCGCGGCGGACGACCGGCCCACCGGGGCGGAGATCGCGGCGGCGCTGGAGGAGCGCGGCCAGCCACTGGCGAGCCTGACCCGGATGCCCGACGGGCGCGACGGGCACCGCCGTTACCAGGCGACGACCGCCGACGGGGCGCGGCTGGACGTCACCGTGCTGGACGCCACCATGATCTCCTCCGGCGCGCTGTACCGGTTGTACCGGATGATCCGGGTGCAGCCGGACGTCTCGCGGGCGCCGGACGTGTCGTTGGAGCGGGCCGCGGAGCGCCGCGCGCTGCTGGCGGCGATGGCCGAGAAGGCCGGGCTGCCGACGCCGCGCCTGCTGACCGGGGTGCCCTGCGGCCCGGACGCGATCGTGCTCACCTTCGACGCGCTGGCGGCCGTGCCGTGGTCGCAGTGCGCGACGCCGCCCGGGGAAGAGGCGTTCGCCGCGCTGTGGCGGCAGGTGGCCGAGTTGCACGCTCAGCGGGTGACGCATCGCGGGCTGACCCCGGAGGGCGTCCTGGTGGCCGACGACGGCACGCTGGCGCTGGCCGCCCCGGTCGATGGCACCGCGTTCGCCAACCCGCTGCGGATCAACCTCGACCGCGCCGACCTGCTGGTGACCACCGCGTTGCTGCTGGACGTGCCGACCGCGGTGGGCGTCGCCCGCGACGCGGTCGGCGACGACGGGCTGGCCGCGATCCTGCCGGTGCTCCAGCCGGTCGCCCTCAGCCGCGCCAACCGGCTGGCGCTGCGCCGCGACAAGACCGTGCTGGGGTCCCTGCGCGCGCAGCTGCAGGGGCCGCAGGAGGCGGTCGCGCTGCCCAAGACCGATCTGGAGCGGTTCCGGCCGCGCACCGTGCTGATGCTCGTCGCGGTGATCATCGCCGGCTACCTGCTGCTCGGCCAGCTCGGCTCGGTGGACCTCGGGACGGTGTTCGGCAACGTCGCCTGGCACTGGGTGCCGTTCCTGCTGGCGTTCTCCGCGCTGTCCTACGTGGCGGCGGCGCTGTGCCTGACCGGGCTGGTGCGCGAGCCGTTGAACTTCGGGCGGACCATCCTGGCCCAGCTGGCGGCCTCGTTCGCCGGCTTCGTCACCCCGCCGGCGGTCGGCGGCGTGGCCACCAACGTGCGCTACCTGCAAAAAGCTGGCCTGCCGGGCGCCGGCGCGGCGACCTCGGTGGGCGTCAACCAAATCGTCAACGCGCTCTCCCACGTGGTGCTGCTGATGATCGTCGCGGCCGCCACCGGCAGCTCCACCGAGCACCAGCTGCCCATCCCCGGCTGGGCGTTCGTGGCCATCGCGATCATCGTCGTGGCCGCGCTGGTGGTGTTCGCGGTGCCGGCCGGGCGACGCTGGGTGTCCGCGCGGATCATGCCCACCGTGCACCAGGTGTGGCCGCGGCTGCTGGACATGGTCACCCAGCCGGTCAAGCTGTCCCAATCCCTCGGTGGGGCGCTGCTGCTGAACACGGCCTACGTCGGCGCGCTGTGGAGCGCGGTGTGCGCGTTCGGGGGGTCGCTGTCGGTGGGGATGGTGGCCCTGGTCTACCTGGTCGGCGGGGCCATCGGGTCGGTGTCGCCCACTCCGGGCGGGCTGGGCGCGGTCGAGGCGGCGCTGTCCACGGGGCTCGCCACCGCCGGGATGGCCGGCGCGTCAGCGGTCAGCGCGGTGCTGCTGTTCCGCCTCGCCACGTTCTGGCTGCCGGTGCCGGTCGGCTGGGTCGCGTTCGGCCTGCTGCAGCGCCGCGACGCCCTGTAGGTCCGCGCGTCAGACGCCCGCCTCAGGCGCTCGCTGACCCCGCAGCAGGCACCCGCTGGCCCCACACATCAGCCCGACACCCCGCGCCGGTCCAAACTCCACCACTCGGCGGGACTCAGGCCGTGCCGTGCGGGACTCAGGCCGTGCCGTCGAGCGCGGCCGACACCACGAACCGCCTCGGGCCGATCGCCGCCGTCGGGGAAAACCTTGATCAAGGCGCGTCTCATGCGAATTATTCGCATCAAACGCGCCTTGATCATGAAAAGCGCCGCGATCACCAATGCGATCCCTCGGTCATCGTCTCAGCGACGATCACCGAACCGTCTCGCGCTGGGGTTTTGGCTGGCGTAGCGGTTCAGCGTTTCTCGCGGGCTATCCCGCCCTTGTCGCCGTCGCGGGGCGATGATGGGACGGTGACCGCGCTTGGAATGATTTTCTCCCCGCATCGACCGCCGGAACAGCTGCTGCCCGTGGCACGCGCCGCGGAGGACGCCGGCCTAGAGCAACTGTGGTTGTGGGAGGACTGCTTCGCCGAGAGCGGGCTCGCTCCCGCGGCGGCGGTCCTGGCCTCGACCGAGCGGCTGACGGTAGGCATCGGCCTGCTGCCGGTCCCGTTGCGCAACGTCGCGTTGACCGCGATGGAACTGGCGACGGTGGAACGGCTATTCCCGGGCCGGCTGCTGCCCGGAATCGGGCACGGGGTGCTCAACTGGATGGGTCAGGTGGGCGCCCGCGCCGCCTCCCCGCTGACCCTGCTCGGCGAGTACGCGCAGGCGTTGCGCGGCCTGCTGCATGGGCAACGGGTCAGCGCGCAGGGCCGCTACGTCAAGCTCACCGACGTCGAGCTGGCCTGGCCGCCGGACCCGGCCCCACCGCTGCTGGTCGGCGCGATGCGCCCCAAGACCGCCCAGCTGGCCGGACAGTTCGCCGACGGGCTGATCACCACCGAACAGACCCCGATGCCGGAAATCGTCACGCTGATCGAGGGGTTCCACGCGGCCCGGGCGGCCAACGGACCGGACCGCGATGCGACGGCGCTGGTCGTGGCGTTCACGAATGTCCCCGCGCGGCACGGAGCGCGCGAGGTCGCCGACCAGATCGGCGCGTACGTTCGCGCCGGCGCCACCCACGTGATCGCCCGACCGCTCGGCGACGACGTGGACGCCGCCGAGTACGCGGCGTTCCTCGCCGGCGAGGTGCGCCCGCTGCTCGACTGACCGGCGCGCGGCGCCCACCGCACGCCAGGACGCCACTGCGGCAGACGCGGGAAAGGACGTGGCCATGACCGCGCTGGGCATGGTTTTCCCCACCAACTACCCGATCGAGGGGCTGCTGCCGGTCGCCCGGTCCGCCGACGACGCGGGCCTGGACCAGCTGTGGCTGTGGGAGGACTACGGCGGCGCGAGCGCGACCGCCAGCGCGGCCGCCGCCCTAGCCTCAACCCGACGGCTCACCGTTGGGATCGGGCTGCTGCCGGTTCCACTGCGCAACGTCACCGCCGCCGCGATGGAGTTCGCGACTCTCGATCGGCTCTTCCCCGGCCGGATCGTGCCGGGGATCGGGCACGGCGCGGTCGAATGGATGGGCCGGATCGGGCCCCGCGCCGCCTCGCCGCTGACCCTGCTCGCCGAATACGCCGACGCGCTGCGCCGCCTGCTGCGCGGCGAGCGGGTGACCGCCCAGGGCCGGTACGTCAAGCTCTCCGGCGTCGCACTCGAGCCGGCACCGGCGCAACCGCTGCCCGTGCTCGTCGGCGGGATCCGGGATAAGACGGTCCGACTGGCCGGGCGGTTCGGCGACGGGCTGATCCTGGCTTCGGAGACCCGTCCCGAGACGATCCCCCGCGTGCTCGACGAGTTCCGCGCCGGGCGCGACACGGCCCAGCGCGACACGGCCGGACGAGCGGCGGCCCAGCGCGACACGGCCGGACGAGCGGCGGCGCAGCGCGACGCGGCGCAGCGCGACACGGCCGGACGAGCGGCGGCCCAGCGCGACGCGGCTGAGCGGGACGCACCCGGACGATCCGAGGGCGATGCGCCGGCCGTCGTGGCGTTCGTCCCGGTCCCCGC
>WQZC01000204.1 GCA_009780925.1 Actinomycetes bacterium
CCGTCACGTCACCGCGGGTGGCCGCGGCGGCGAACGCCCAGGTCCCAGCCACGATCCGGTCCGCCACCGCGGTGTGCGTCACCGGGGCCAGCTCGTCCACCCCGGTGATCTCCAACGTCGAGGTGCCGATCCCGTCGATCCGCGCGCCCATCTTGACCAGCATCTGGCACAGGTCGACGATCTCCGGCTCCCGCGCGGCGTTGTCGAGCACGGTGACGCCATCGGCGCGGACCGCCGCGGTGAGCAGGTTCTCCGTCGCGCCGACGGAGGGGAAGTCCAGCCAGATGCTCTCCCCGCGCAGCCGCGCCGCCTCGGCGACGATGTAGCCGTGCTCGACGCGGATGTCCGCGCCCATCCGCGTCAGACCCGCGAAGTGCATGTCCAGCGGGCGCGAGCCGATCGCATCCCCGCCGGGCAGCGCCACCCTGGCGCGGCGCAACCGGCCGAGCAGCGGACCCAACACACAGATCGAGCCGCGGATGCGACGCACCAGCTCGTACGGCGCCTCCGGGACCGTCTCCTCCGGCACATCGATGACCACACTGTCCACCGCGCCATCGGTGGACCGCCGCACCTGACAGCCCAACCGCTCCAACAGCTCGCACATTATGGCGACGTCCGAGATCGCCGGCAGGTTGCGCAGGGTGGTCGGCCCCGGGGTGAGCAAGGCCGCCGCCATCAGCTTCAACACGCTGTTCTTCGCGCCGAACACCGGCACCTCGCCGGCTAGCCGAGCGCCGCCCGCCACTCGCAACACCTGCATATGTCAAGGTTACCGTCGGCTACCGTCGGTTCCGTGGCAATCCATCTGACGCGCATCTACACCCGGACCGGCGACGACGGCAGCACCGCGCTCGGCGACTTGTCCCGGGTCCGCAAGACCGATCCGCGCGTCGCCGCCTACGCCGACTGCGAGGAGACCAACGCGGCGCTGGGCGCCGCCCTGGCGCTCGGCGGGCTGGACGAGCCGATCGCGGCGGTGCTGCGGCAGCTGCAGAACGATCTGTTCGATGTGGGCGCCGACCTGTGCGTCCCGCTGGGGCGCCCGCCGGCCGCGCCGACCCCAGGCGAGCCGATCACAGCCGAACCAGTCTCAGCCGAGCCGATCCCGGCGGCAGTCCCGGCCGAGCCAGCCCCAGGCGAGCCGATCACAGCCGCAGCCTCGGCCGAACTAGTCCCAGGCGAGCCGATCCCGGCGGCAGCCCCGGCCAAGCCCGCCCCAGGCGAGCCGATCCCGGCCGAATCGGCTGGGGAGCGCGCCCGGCTGCGCGTGGACAGCGACTACGCCCGCCGGTTGGAGGCCTGGTGCGACGAGTTCAACGCCACCCTGCCGACGCTGACCAGCTTCGTCCTGCCGGGCGGCTCGGCCGGCGCGGCATTGCTGCACCAGGCCCGGGTCGCGGCCCGGCGAGCCGAGCGCAGCGCCTGGGCGTTGCGCGAAGCGGATGCCGGGCGCGGCCCAACGGCCGCGCGAAAGCTGGACGCCGAAAGCAGCGACACCGAGGGCGTCAACCCGGCCGTCTTGGTCTACTTGAACCGCCTGTCCGATCTGTTGTTCGTCTTGGCCCGCTGCGCCAACCCCGGCGGCGACACGCTGTGGAGCCCCGGCGGTCCAGGCGGCCCCGGCGGTCCGAGCGACCCCGGCGTCTCGGGCGGTCCCAGCGGCCCCTTCCCGCGATGATCAAGCGCCAGCGCCAAAACGCTTGGCGCATACGCATGATCATCGGGGGCTGGGAACCAGCCCAGCGCCGGCCGGGGCGGTCAACCCATCAAGCGCTGGGGTGGCAAGCCAGGCGCAGGTGGTGGCGGTCAACCCACCAAGCGCTGGAGAGCGAGCGGGCGTGACGAGCCCGTCCGCGGCCCCGCAGGCCATCCTGCTCGATCTGGACGGCACGGTGCGCGCCGCCGGCCGCGCCCTGCCCGGCGCCGCCAACGCGCTCGCCGAGCTGCGCGCGCGAGGCCTGAAGCTGCGGCTGCTGACCAACGCCGACCACGACTCGGTGCCACACATCGTCGCCGACCTCGCCGCCATTGGCCTGCAGGTCGACCCGAGCGAGGTGTTCACCCCGTGCCTGGCCGCGCGCCAACTGCTGAACCGGACGCCGGGCGCGCGGGCGCTCGCCCTGGTCTCCAACGAGTTGCGCCCGTTGTTCCCGGACCCGGGTGCCGTCGCGCCCACCCACGTGCTCGTAGCCGACGGTCGCGACTGGTTGAGCTATCCCGCCCTCGACCGGGCGTTTCGCGCGCTGCGCTCCGGCGCCGAGTTGCTCGCGTCGCAACGGGGTCGTTACTTCACCCTCGCCGACGGGGACCACCTGGACACCGGCGCCGTCGTCGCCGCGCTGGAGCACGCCGCCGGCAAGCCGGCCCGCGTCCTGGGCAAACCGGCGGTCGACTTCTTCGCCCTCGCGCTCGCCGACCTGGCCGCTGCCGCCGATGAATGCCTGGTCGTCGGCGACGACGCGACCACCGATGTGGCCGGTGCCCGCGCGGCTGGCATCCGCTCGGCGCAGGTCCGCACGGGGCTGTACGCCGACCAGCGACGAGAGGGGCTCACCGGAGCGGCGGACCACACCATCGACTCCATCGCCGACCTGCCGCACCTGCTGGACACCCTCGCCGGCGCATGAGCGCGGACGCATCGCACACGGCCGTGGGCCAGCGCCGCGCCACCATTTGACGATCAAGCGCCGCCGGCGCCGAGCCCAAACCGCCAGCGCCAAGCCCAAACCGCCAGCGCCAAGCATCATTGGTCGAGGCACCAAGCTGTCCGGTGTGATCAACGCTGTCCATGCCCTGCTGTGGGCCGACGATCCGGAAGCGGCGCGGGCCTTCTTTCGGGATGTGCTGGGCCTCGCCAACGTCGACGCGGGCGGCGAAACGCCGTGGAGCCCCGGCGGCCCCCGATCCCACCGGGACCCACCGACGCGATCCCCCGATGATCAAGCGTTTTCGCCAAGAGTCTTGGCGAAAACGCTTGATCATCGGGATTGGGGCAGCGGAGCGGAGGCCGAGCGGGCGCAGCGGAGCCGATGCCGGGCGCAGCGGAGCCGATGCCGAGCGGGCGGGCGGAGGCGAAGCGGGAGACAACCGGCGGCTGATGTCGCGGGACGCACATTAGCGGATCGGCCCTCTTGATCGCCTGCCCGCAGGGGGCTACCATCGCGCGTGACCGTCAGTGCACGGGACCGGATGGGGCCGGGGGATCCACGCCAGGAGCCGCACACAAAACGATCGAGTCCGCGCTTTGCACCAGATACGAAGGACCGGCTCGTAATGAAGCGAATATTGGCGGCATTGTCTTCTTTCGCACTGGCGATCACCGTGGTTTGGGGGGTGCCCTCCCCCGCCCACGCCGACCCGTCGCCCGCCCCGCCGCATGAGTTGGGCGCGCTGGCGCCGAAGCAGACCATGGTGCCCGCGATCATGCCCACTTCCACCGCTTTGGGCAGCGCGGACCTGCGGCAGTACGCGGTCCCGCCGGGGCAGCAGGGCCAGGTCGGCTCGTGCGTCACGTGGGCCGTGGCCTACGACATGATGGGTTGGTACGCCCAGAAGAACGGGGCGAACGCGCGGTCCTTCGCGCCGATGTACATGTACTCGCAGATCAACGGCGGCGTTGACGACGGCGCCTTCGTCACCGACGGGCTCAGCCTCGGGGTGAACCAGGGCGTCGACACCCAGGACGACTACCCGAACGGCAACTACGACTACCTGACCCAGCCCACCGCCGCGCAACGGACCAACGCCGCGAAGTCGAAGTTCACCGGGTACACCACGTTGTTCGCCAACGGCAACGGCAACGTCGGCGCGATCGCCCAAACCACGATCGAGAACGCGCTCAGCGGGGGCCAGCCGGTGGCGATCGGGTTCCGGGTGCGCGACGGGTTCATGTACTACGGCAACAACCTCACTGTCGCCGACGACGACTACACCAGTTTCTATTGGGGCAACCACGCGGTGCTCGCGTTGGCCTACGACGCGAACGGCCTGATCATCGAGAACTCGTGGGGCACCGACTGGGGCGACAACGGCTACGCCCGGCTGTCCTGGAACGTGGTGCAGCACGACGTGCTCGAGGCCTACGTGGTCACCGGGTACAGCGCGGCGGCGAGTTCGCCGGTGATGAAGCTGTGGCAGCCGACGACCTCCACCGCCGTCACCAACCTGTCCTGGGCGCCCGCCGCCGGCGGAGCCTCCACGACGGTCAAGCAGCTGTCGAACACCGGCTGGCAGGTCTCGTCGAACGCCTCCTGGGTCACCCCCAGCCCGACGAGCGGGTTCGGCTTCGTGACCGCCGGGCCGACCAGCGTCTCGACCGGCAACCTACCGGAGATTTTGACCGCGCAGCCGAACACGACTGGGGCGGCGCGCTCGGCGACGGTGACGTTCACCACCACGTTGGGCAGCCCGGCGGCGTCGGCGACGGTCACGGTCAACCAGCCGGCGTCCGGAACGAGCCCGGCTTTGACGCTGGGGATGTCGTCGTGGTCGATGACGTCGGCGTCGGCCGCGTCGACCTCCACCGCGTTGACCTCCAACACCACTTGGAGCGCGTCGGCGCCGTCGTGGGTGGGCGTGTCCCCCTCCTCCGGATCGGGCAACTACACCGTCACCTTCACCGCGCAGGCGAACACCAGCGCCTCGACCCGCAGCGGCACGGTGACCTTCACCACGACCTCGGGCAGCCCGACCGCGACCTGGACGGTCACCGTCACCCAACCGGGCGCGGCCCCGGCCGATGACTGCGGCTCGTCCACCTCGTCGTACTGCGCCTGGTCGAACCTCGCCACCTCGATCAGCGGGCAGATCGAGGTGGCCGGCGACCGGGACTGGTTCCGGCTCAGCCCTACAGTCAGCGGGGTCTGGACGTTCACCGCGTCCAGACCGGCGAGCAACCCGTTGTCCGACTCGGTCGGCACGCTGTACGCCGCC
>WQZC01000205.1 GCA_009780925.1 Actinomycetes bacterium
CGCAGTGCCAGACGCCGACCACCGCGCTGCCCTCGCGCACCGCGGTGTCGATCGCGGCGACGATCCGGGCGCAACCGACCGCGCCCATCGCCCCGCCCATGACCAGCGCGTCGGTACAGAACGCGGTCACCGGCGCGCCGCCGATCCGCCCGCGGGCGGCGAGCACGCCGCTGTCGTCGCGGGGGTGCAGCGGCACGACGCTGCCCGGGTCGAGCAGCTTGCCCAACCGCAGTTCCGGGTCGCGCGGGTCGAGCTCGCGATGGTCGGATTCGCGGGAGCCCGGTTCGCCGGAGCCCGGTTCGCCGGAGTCAAGGCACGGCGGGGCCGCGACGGTGAGGGTCATGAGGGTGCGCCTTCCGCAGGTGGTGCCGATTCGGGTCGGGCGATTCGGGCTGAGTCTTGGCCCGGGCCGCGCGGGGCGAAACCGGGGCCGTGGGGCCATGGGATCGGCGCGGCGGCCCGGCCGATCAGGCGCGCTGAAACAGCAGCGCGACGTTGTGCCCGCCGAAGCCGAACGAGTTGTTCAACGCGGCCGGGATGTCCATCCGCCGGGCGGCGCGGGGCACATCCACTCGCAGCTCGGCGTCCGGGTGGTCGAGGTTGATGGTGGGTGGCGCGACCCCGTCGCGGATCGCCAGCACGGTGGCGATCGACTCGACCGCGCCGGCGCCGCCGAGCAGGTGGCCGGTCATCGACTTGGTGCCGGACACCACGGTCCGCTCGCCGAGCAGCTCGGCGATCCAGCGCGCCTCGGCCGCGTCGCCCAGCGGGGTCGAGGTCGCGTGCGCGTTGACGTGCACGACCTCGGCCGGATCGATCCCGGCGCGTTCGATGGCCACCCGCGCGGCCCGGCGCTGGCCCCGGCCGCTGGGGTCCGGGGCCACCAGGTCGTGGCTGTCGGCGGTGATGCCGGCGCCGGCGAGCACGGCGTGCGCCCGCGCGCCCCGGGCCGCGGCGCTGGCGCGGCGCTCCAGCACAAGCACCCCGGCGCCCTCGCCGAGCACGAACCCGTCACGGCCGGAGTCGAACGGTCGGGAGGCCCGCGCCGGCTCGTCGTTGCGGGTGCTCATCGCCTGCATCTGCGCGAAGCCGGAGATTGGCAGCGGATGCAAGCACGCCTCGGTGCCGCCCACCACAACCACATCGGCGCGGTCCAGGCAGATCAGGTCCAGGCCGTGCGCGATCGCCTCGGCCCCGGACGCGCAGGCGCTGACCGTGGTGTGCACCCCGGCCCGCGCGCCGATCTCCAGCCCGACGTGCGCGGCCGGTCCGTTGGGCATGTTCATCGGGATGAGCAGCGGTGACACCCGGCCCGGTCCCCGCTCGCGCAGGATGTCGTGTTGGTTGAGCAGGCTGGTCACCCCGCCGATGCCGGTGCCGATCACCACCGCGACCCGGTCCGGGTCCAGGCCGTTGTCGGCGGCCGGGCCGGTGAACCCGGCGTCGGCCCAGGCCTGGCGGGCGGCGACCAGCGCGGCTTGCTGCGCGCGGTCCATGCGGCGGGCCTGCGATCGGGGCAGGACGCTGGTCGGATCGACCGCCATCCGGGCGGCGATGCGCACCTTCAAGCCGACGGCCCAGTCGTCGTCGAGCGCGACGACCCCGGACCGGCCCGCGAGCAGGCCGGCCCAGAACGTCGCCACGTCACCGCCGAGCGGCGTGGTGGCGCCGAGCCCGGTGACCACGACTTGGGCGCTCATCGGGGTCAGCCGTGGTCGCGGATGTAGTTCACCGCGTCGGCCACGATCCGCAACTTGGGCAGCTCCTCGTCGGGGATCTTGACACCGAACTTGTCCTCGGCGGCCATGGCGACCTCCACCATGGTCAGCGAGTCGACGTCGAGATCGTCGGTGAAAGACTTGTCGTCGGTGACGTCGGCGGCCTCGACGTCGGCCACCTCGCCGAGAATCTCGGCCAGGCCGGCGCGGATCTGGTCAACGGTCACGGGCATGGGGGTTTCCTTTCGGTTGAGGACTTGCTGGTCGGACGGCGGATCGGTCGCCGGTCCGCGCGGGCGCGCGGTGGCCGGCCCGTTGGGCTAGCTCATGGCGCGAGGACGACCTGGGCGGCATAGGCCAGCCCGGAGCCGAAACCGAGCAGCAGCACCGGGGCTCCGGACGGGATCTCGCCGCGCCGCATCATCTTCGACATCGCCAGGGGAACGCTCGCCGCCGCGGTGTTGCCCGACACTCCGATGTCGCGGGCGACCTTCTCCGACGCGATGCCGAGCTTGCGGGCGATCATGTCGATGATCCGCAGGTTCGCCTGGTGCGGGATGAACGCGGCCAGCTCGCTCGGCGCCACCCCGGCCCGTCGGCACGCCTCAGCCGCCACGGGCGCCATCTCGGTGGTGGCCCAGCGGTACACGGCCTGGCCCTGCTGGGTGAAAAAGTGGCTGTCCTCGTCGATGGTCACCGTGTCGGCCAGCGCGCCGTTGCTGCCCCACACCACCGGCCCGAGCGCGGGGCGTGGCGAGCGGCCGATCAGCGCGCCGCCCGCCCCGTCGCCCAGCAGGATGCAAGTGCTGCGGTCGGTCCAGTCCAGCCAGCCGGAGAACCGTTCCGCGCCGACGAGCAGCACGGTGCTCGCTTGTCCGCTTCGCACCGCCCCGGCGACGGCGTTGAGCGCGTAGACGAAACCGGAGCAGCCGCCGCTCACGTCGAACGCGCCGGGCGAGGCGATCCCCAGGCGGGCCGCCAGCTGCGGCGCCACCGCCGGCACTTGGCTGCGCGTCGAGCAGGTGGCGACCACCACCAAGTCGATGTCCCGCGCCGCCGCGTCGGCGTGGTCGAGGGTGTCGCGCGCCGCGCGCTCGGCGATGTCCAACACGGTCTCGTCCGGGTCGGCGTAGCGGCGCTCGGCGATTCCGACGCGGGTTCGGATCCACTCGTCGTCGGTGTCCACGCCGCGCGCCACCAAGTCGTCGTTGGTGATCACGTTCGCCGGCTGGTAGTGGCCCAGCGCGAGAATCCGAGCGTGCGCCGCGGGGAGCTCCGGCAGCGTCATCTAGTCCTCCGTCGCGCTGGTCAGCCGGGCCACGGGCAGGCCGGCGCCGACGATGTCGCCGTCCCGGCGCAGCCATTCGGCGAGCACGCCGGTGAACGGGGCGACAATCGGGTGCTCGTCGCGATTGGTGTGGATCGTGCCGACTTGGGTGCCGCGGGTGAGCGTGCGGCCTTCGACCGCCGTCGTGGCGCGCGTGAAGACGCCTTTGGTCGGGGCGACCGCGACGTGCAGATCGACCACCTGGCCGGTCGGGCCGATCGGTCCGGGCTGGGTGCGGGCGGCGATGAGCCGGCGGGCCTGGTCGAGCTCGCCCGGTGAAGTGACCGCGAGCAGCTCGACGCCAGGCAGCTGGCGGCGCGCCAGCGCGGTCAGGGCGCCGGCCGGGGCGAGTTCGATCGCGGCGCTCACGCCCAGGTCGGCCAGGGTCTGCTGGCACAGGTCCCAACGGACCGGCCGGGTCACCTGGCGCGCCAGCCGGTCGGTGACCGCGTGACCCCGCCGCACCGCCGCGCCGTCGGCGTTGGACAGCAGCAGGCGCGTCGGGTCCGCGGTCGGCAGGGCGGCGGCCAGCCCCGCGAGCGCCTCCTCGGCGGAACGCATGTGCGCGGTGTGGAACGCCCCGGCCACCGGCAGCAGGCGCACCCGAGCCCGGGGCGGCGGGTTGTCGGCCAGTCGGGCGAGCGCGTCCAATGGGCCAGCGGCGACGATCTGCCCCGCTCCGTTGCGGTTGGCGGCGGTCAGCCCGGCCGCCTCGATGGCCGCGAGGACGGACTGGGGGTCGCCACCCAGGACCGCGGCCATGCCCGTGGGGGCACTCGAGCAGGCCGCGGCCATCTGGGCGCCGCGCCGAGCGGCGAATGCGACGGCGTCCCCGGGGGTGAGGGCGCCGGCGACCGCGGCGGCGGTGAGTTCGCCGACACTGTGGCCGGCGACGACGACCCGGTCCGGGTCCAGCGACGCATGTGCTCCGAGGCGGTGCGCCAGCCCGGCGCGCCGCGCCGGCCCGGACTTGGACGATGGCCCGGACTTGGTCGGTGGCCCGGACTTGGTCGGTGGCCCGGACTTGGGCGACGGGGCGAATGTGGGCGCCGGAGCGAATGCGGGCGAGGCTCCGGGTGTGGCTGCCGTTCCGGGCCGGTGCGCCACCGGCGGCAGCGCCGCCAGACGGGAATTGCGTGGCGCGCCCGGGTGGTGCGCGATGCCGAGCGGGGCCGAGTGGCCGTGCCGGGACGCCCCGCCCGGTCGGAAAGCCGAGCCGGGCAGGACTGCCGTGGCGGGCGCGCTCAGTGGGAGCAGATCGAGCTGGGCCGCCGCCACCAAGCCGAGCGCGACGATCAGCGGTTGCGCGATCGCGGTGTCTTTGATCTCATCGGCGTCGGCGGTGGTGCCGAGTCGGATCAAGTCCAGCCCGGTGATGGCGCTGTAGCCGGCGAGTTGTTCCTCGACCCCGGTCAGCGACAGCCACGTGGTGAGCATGCCCGGGGTTTGCGCTCCCTGCCCGGGAGTGAGTACGGCTAGCACGCTTTCCAACCCTGCCCGCCCCCGCCGCCCGGCGCCATCTTGGCGCGAACAGGGTTTGTTGGCCGACCCTTGTAGGGATTCAACAATGAGGCCCAGTGATCAGACAGCTGTCGTGTCGGAAATATGGAGATGATCGCCAAATCCGAGACGGGGTCAGCCCGCAGCGAGCCGGCCGAGGGTGAGCGCCACTTGGATGGTGAACCCGCCGCGCGGTTCGGTGGGTGTCTGACCGCACACCTCCGCGATGCGCCGCAGCCGGTAGCGCACCGTGTTGGCGTGCACATACAGCCGGCGCGCGGTGGCTTCCAGGGCGCCGTTGGAATCGAAGAACGCGGTGGCGGTGTCCAGCAGGACGTCGCCGGCGGCGGCCAGTGGGTGGTAGACGGCCGCGATGAGCTCCTCTC
>WQZC01000206.1 GCA_009780925.1 Actinomycetes bacterium
GCGTCCAGCGCCGCACCCGACAACGACTGAGTGTCGGTCACATTCACCCCGTGCAACGTCACGTTGCCGGTGTTGGTCACCAAGAACTCGTAATTGATCTTGTCGCCGAGGTTCGACACCGTCATCCGGTCCGCGGACTTCACCACCGACAGCGCCGGGCCAGAGGTGACCGGCACGTCCACCTCACCGGACGGATCGGAGTCCACCGGCGACCCGCCACCCGGCGGGTTCCCATGCGCCACCGCGGTGTCCTTCACGCCACCGGCGTCCAAGTCGTCCTGCGTCACCGTGTACGACGCGGTGCACGTGGTCGATGCCCCCGGCTTCAGCGTCGTCACCGGGCAATTCGGCGCCGCGTCCAGCGCACTGGCCGGCGCCACCGGGCGATCCTCAACCGTGATGCCCGACAACGTCACGTTCCCGGTGTTGGTGACCACGAAGGTGTAGTCGACCTTGTCGCCGACCGCCGACACCGACGTCGTCGATGACGACTTCACCACCGACAGGCCCGGCGCCCGACCAGTCACCGGCACGTCGACCTCGTTTGAGGGGTCGGAGCCGACTGGGCTCCCGCCACCCGGCGGGTTCCCCTGCGCCACCGCCGTGTCCTTGACCGAACCAGCGTCCAAATCATCCTGCGTCACCGTGTAGGAGGCTCGGCAGGTGGTCGAGGCCGAGGGCGCCAGCGTCGTCGCGTCACAGACCGGCGCGGCGTCCAGCGGACCCGCCGGCGTGACCGGATGGTCAACCACACCGACCCCGGTCAGCGTCACGTTGCCGGTGTTCCTCACCACGAAGGTGTAATCGACCTTGTCGCCCACCGCCGACACCGAAGCCGTCGACGACGACTTCACCACCGACAATGCGGCGCCATAGGTCACGCCCACCGTCACCGAGGACGGTCCGGAGTCAGTCTCATCCGCCGCCCCCGGCGCGGTGCCGTGCGCGATCGCGGTGTCGCCCACGGTCCCCGCGTCCATGTCGCCCTGGACCACCGTGTACGAGGCGCGGCAGGTCGTCGACGCGCCCGAGGCCAGTGTCGTCGCGTCACAGACCGGATCCGCGTCCAGCGCCGCACCCGACAACGACTGGGTGTCGGTCACGTTCACCCCGTGCAACGTCACGTTGCCGGTGTTGGTCACCAAGAACTCGTAATTGATCTTGTCGCCAAGGTTCGACACCGTCGCCCGGTCGGCTGACTTGGCCACGGTTAGCGCGGGCGCCCCGGTGATCGGCACCCGGACCTCGTTTGACGGACCGGAGTCCACCGGGTCGTTGTTCGGGTCCAAGCCGATGGCGTTGGCGGTGTCGGCGACCGCGCCAGCGTCGATGTCTGCCTGAGCCACCGTGTAAGTGCCAGTACACGTCGTGGAGGCGCCCGCGGCCAGCGTCGTCGCGGCACAGGTCGCGCCGGGCGCGTCCAGGTCCTTGGCCGGCGCGGTCGGGTGGTCCACGATGTGAATCCCGGTGACCGCCGTCAGCCCGGTGTTCTGCACCGTGAAGCTGTAGTTGATCTTGTCGCCGACGTTCGCCACCGACGCCGTCGAGGTCGACTTGGTCACCGACAGCGAAGACGGGTTCGCTTGCACGGTGAAGTTGGCGGTGGCCTTGTTGTTGAGCAGGTTCGGGTCCGCCGCGCCGCCGTCGAGCTGGATGATCGAGGAGCTCGGATCGACGGTGTTGGTCACGAACTCCGTCGGGATGACGGCGGTGTTGCCGTATGGGCCCGGGTTGTTGGTCACGGTGCCGCTCACGGTGACGGTGACCGTGGAGCCAACCGGCCCGCTCCAGTCCTGGATCACTTGCGAGCCGGTGCCGCCGTCCTGTTTGCAAGCCGCCCCGGGGCTCGCCGCGCAGGTCCAGCTGACCCCGGTGATCGGAAGCCCGCTCAGGTCGTCATAGATCCGGGCGACGCCGTCCGGTGGGTCGCCGATGGGGGACGGGCCGTTGTTCTTCGCGGTCAGCGTGAACGAGATCGGGTCGCCCGGCAGGAAGGTGCCCTCCGGGTAGCCGGCGTGCCCCGGGGTGGCCGCGGACAACATCTTGGCGATGCTGGCGTCAGTGAGGGCGGAGGTGCGGATGTTGCGGATGTCGTGGTAGTCGGTCCCCGAGCCGGTGGACGCGGCGAATCCGAGCTTGAGCGTCTTGGGAAGAGCGACCTGGCCCTGCACGCTGTTCAGGTTCGAGGTGAACACCTGGGCCAGCGGCCCGGGAGGACTGCCCTTCGCGACCAGTCCGGACATGGCCACCGTCACCTGCAGGTTCGATCCCTGCGGGTTGACCGTGATGGACACCCGGCGGTACTTGGAGTTCGACACATTCGCCGGGTCGTTGGTGTCGCCGGCGGTCCCGGTCCACAGGTCCATGGCCTTGCCGTTGACCCAGGGGTACTGCTTGGAGCGGTTCGCGGCGGACAGGTCGCTGGAGCTGGTGTAGAGACAGGAGGACGGTCCGGAACCGCGCAGCCCGATGCCGGGGCCCATGTTGCTGCCGCCGTAGTTGCCGAAGTTGTTGCTCGCGTAGTTGCCGAACACGTCCAGGCCGAGGCCGAGATAGCCGCCGTAGACCCCCTCATGGCTGGGTGGCGCCGCGCTGCGGCACACCCCGTCCAAGCCGACCGACGCCAGGTTGGTCGCGTCGCCACCGTTGGCGTAGCCCAAACCGGAGCCAGCGGAGCCCGCGGTGACCGACACCGAGCCATCGACCAGGTACATCGAGATCCCGTCCGCGGTGAGCGTCGAGCCGTTGCCGGCGGTGCCGCCCGCCTGCCGGTAGTCGAACGAGACTTCGAAGCCGGTTGACGACGGGAACGCGGTGTTGTTCAAGATGTTCGTCCCCTGGGCGTTGCCGGCGCTGGTCAGGCGCAGCCATCCGTCCGAGGTGTACGTGTTGCCCACGGTGTTACCGGTGCGGACGTATTGCCACAACGGGTCGACGGTGCCCGCGGGCCCGTTGGTGGGATCGTTGATCGGGAACGGCAATGCCGCGCTCGCCTCGTGCGAGATGACCATCGCCAGCACCACGCTGGCGAGCACCATCGCGCCAGCGACCACCGCCGACACCATGCGCCGACCCGCCCGATGGCTCAGCGTTCCGAGCGTTCCGTTGCGATACCGTCGCGGTCCGTCGCCGCTGCTCGTCACGTCAGAACGTCGCATCTGCATGATCACACTCCGGTTTCTGTGTCCCCCAGGTAACCTGACACCGCGAGGCCGGCAGGCCGCGAAGCGCCTACCTATTAGTGCCCGGACAACGTGTCAGGTGACCACTCTAACACCAAACTGACACGGCTCATATAGGGCGTGGAGCACAGACAGTCTTAATTAGGACAGGTGTGAATCAATTAAGAAGTGAAATGCATCACGTTCAATGCTCGACTTGAGCCGTTTTCCCCAGACCTGGGCGCTCATCCCACACATCGGCGTTGACTTGCGCCAACAGGGGAGAACGGGCTAACTGTACCACACTCACAACAATGACTAGCGCCCCAAATGCGGCAAGCACCACCCAACCGCCCGTTCGGGTCCGCTCACCAAAGACCAACACACCCCAGAACACCGACACCGCTGGGTCCATCAGGGTGAACCCGGGCTGCGCCGCCACCAACGGTCCGATGTGCAGCGCGTTCTGCACCAAAATAACGCCCGAGATGCCGAATCCCATCGCGGCGTAGGTCTGCCAGGTGGCGAGCATGCCGAGCAGCCCGGCGTGCTCCAACCGGGTGACCGTCTCCTTGATCATGGTGGCGGTGAAGCCGAAACAGGTGCCCGCGCCCGCGCCCAAGCACGCGGCGCGCCACATCATCGAGCCCCGCTGCCCGGCGGCGACCAACAGCGCGATGGTTCCGGCGGTGGCACTGCCAGCCATCAGGTAGTCCAGGTTGGACACCCGGATCGGATGGCCGCCGCGGGGGTTCAGCGCCGCGACCAGCACCGCGAGCCCAGCGGTCATCACGAAGATGTTGATCCACTCGTTTCGGCCCAGCCGGCCCGGGAACACGAACGACGCGACGAACAGGGTCAGCGGCAGCTCCAGCGCGATGACCGGCTCGACCACCGACAACTCGCCTCGTCCCAAGGCCACCGCCTGCAACAGGAACGACGCGACCAAGGCGCTGAACCCGGTTATCCAGGCGCGGTTGCGCAGCAAGCGCGCCAGGAACCGGGGGCCGAACGGGGAGCCGGCCGGCTGCTGCAGACTCGCCACCCGCTGCAACACGTTGCCGATGGCGTTGCCGCACGCGGCGAGCATGGCCAGCACAATGCTCAGCCAGTGCACCGAACCGCGACCTTCCTGCTGCCAGTGCGCCCACTCGGATGCGGCGCAAATCCCGCACAACGCTAACCGACGCCCGCCAACGGCCCACAGCCGCTGGCGGACCGCCACCACGCCCAGCTAGATCTCAGACGGGGCGACATCCAGCCGAGGTCGTCGCCCCGTCGCCGCGCGCGATGTTCAGTTGGGATACTCCTCGAAGCCGTAGTCATCCAACGGGACCGCCGGACCGAGCGTGTCCGCCGCGGCGGTGAACTCGTAGTACTCGCTCTCCTCGTAGCCAGACAGCGAGAAGGCCAGCGCACGCGCGTCATCGGTCGGAGTGACCTCGACGTTGCGATACCGCGAGATGCCGGTCCCGGCCGGGATCAGCTTGCCGATGATCACGTTCTCCTTCAGGCCGATCAGCGCGTCGCTCTTCGCCGAGATCGCGGCGTCGGTGAGCACCCGGGTGGTCTCCTGGAACGACGCGGCCGACAGCCACGACTCGGTGGCCAGCGACGCCTTGGTGATGCCCATCAGCACCGGGCGGCCGGACGCCGGCGTGCCGCCGTCCTGCACCACCGTGCGGTTGAGCTCCTCGAACCGCGGCCGCTCGACCAGCTCACCGGGCAGCAGCTCGGTGTCGCCGGATTCCAGCAC
>WQZC01000207.1 GCA_009780925.1 Actinomycetes bacterium
CCACGCGGCGGCGGCGGCCTGTTCGGCCGGATCCTCGGCCACTGACACTTCCGCAGACACCGACACTTCCGCACACACCGCGCGCGACGCCATCCGGGCGGTGAAGCGATAGCGCACCAGCGCTGCCCCGCGCACTGACGCGAGGCAGCCAATCGGCGCGCGGTCGCGCCGCTTCCATCCGCGCCTGACCCACCCCAGGCCACGCCGCCAGCTCTCTTGATGTCGAGAGATCGGCTAGGCTTAACATGTGGCGGACGAGGTGGACCTGATCGTCGACGCGTGGCGGCGCGAGCGTCCCGACCTCGACGTCGAGCCGATGCACGTGCTGTCCCGGATCAGCCGGCTGGCCGACCTGCTCGACGAGCGGCGGGCCGCCGCGTTCGTCGAGCACGGCCTGCAGCGCCACGAGTTCGACGTGCTCGCCGCGCTGCGCCGGGCCGGCGCCCCCTTCGAGCTCACCGCCGGCGAGCTGTGCGCCGCCACCCACGTCACCTCGGGCACCATGACCAGCCGGCTGGACCGACTGGTGGCGCGCAAGCTGGTCATCCGGCGCGCGGACGCCGCCGACGGCCGTCTGGTTCGGGTCCGCCTGACCGCCGTCGGCCGACGGCGGGTCGACGCCGCGCTCGCCGCCCTGCTGGGGTGCGAGCGGGAGTTGCTCGACCACCTGCCGGCGGCGGGTCGAGAGCAGCTCGCCGTCGCGCTTCGCCGCTTGCTCGCCGCCGCCGGCTGATCCGCGCCGCGACCTGGTACTACCGTCTGCGTGGCGAGACTTGCTAGCCAGCAAACGTGACATAGGAGTTCAAATGTATCCAGATCTTGCGAACAAGGTGGTCCTGATCACTGGCGGGGCGGCCGGGCTCGGCGCCGCTGCCGCTGCGGCGTTCCTCGCCGAGGGCGCGCGGGTCGCGATCGTCGACATCGACGCCGAGGCGCTCGCCGCCACCGCGACGCGACTGGGCGCCGACGCCGACCACCTGATCACCGTCGTCGCCGACGTCAGCAAGCCCGAGGACGTGCGCGGTTACGTCCACGCCACCACCGACAAGTGGGGCCGCGTCGACGTGTTCTTCAACAACGCCGGGATCGAGGGCAAGGTGGCCCCGATCGTGGACCAGGCGGTGGCCGACTTCGACCGGGTGGTGGACATCAACATCCGGGGCAGTTGGATGGGTCTGCATTTCGTGCTGCCGGTGATGTACGCGCAGAAGTCGGGCAGTGTGATCAACTCCTCGTCGATCGGTGGGCTGGTCGCCGGGCCGATGCCGGTCTCGCCGTACGTCACATCCAAGTTCGCCATCACCGGGCTCACCCGGATCGCGGCCGTCGAGTCCGCCCCGCACGGGGTCCGCGTCAACTCGGTGCACCCCTCGCCGGTGAACACCCGGATGATGCGCTCGCTTGAGGCCGGCTCGGGAGCCAGCCAGCAGGACATCGCGGGCTCGATCCCGCTGGGCCGCTACGCCGAGCCCGAGGACGTCGCCAACGTGGTGCTGTTCCTGGCCAGCGAGCAATCGAGCTTCGTCACCGGCGCGCAGTACCGGGTCGACGGCGGAATGCTCTCCTGAGCCCGGCCGGGCGCCGCGCCAGCACGCGCCGGGTCACCCCCGCGCGCCGGGGCCCGACGCCCCGCGCGGGTCGCGTCAGCGGTGGGTCGCGCTGGCCTGGGGTCATGCGCGGTCGCCACCGGATTGTTCGCGTGCCGCAAAATGGACGACGAGCATCGCCACGACCGTCTGGACGGACCCCATGACCGCACTGCCCGCTGGCTCCGCGCGGCGACCGCGCCCGCCGAGGCCCGGTGGCGCGCTGATCGCGTTCGAGGGCGGCGAGGGGTCCGGCAAATCGACCCAGGCGCGGCTGCTGGCCGAGGCGCTGCGCGCCGCCGGGCGCCAGGTGCTGGTCACCCATGAGCCCGGCGCCACCTGGGTCGGCGAGGGGATCCGGCAGCTGCTGTTGCACCACGACGAGCCGCTCGCGGCGCGCGCCGAGGCGCTGCTGTTCGCCGCCGACCGGGCGCAGCACGTCCAGACGGTGCTGCGCCCCGCGCTGGCCGCCGGCGCCGTGGTGCTCACCGACCGGTACGTCGACTCTTCGTTGGCCTACCAAGGCGGCGGGCGGGAACTGACCGTCGGGCAGGTGCGGGCGCTGTCGCGCTGGGCCACCGAGGATCTGCGCCCGGACCTCACGGTGCTGCTGGACCTGCCGGCGGGTGACGGCCTGGCTCGCGCGCGCGGCCGGGGCGCCGCCGACGCCATGGAGTGCGAATCGCTGGCGTTCCATGAGCGGGTCCGGGCGGCGTTCCGGGCGCTGGCCGGGGAGGACCCGGACCGGTACCTGGTGCTGGACGCCGCGCGCCCCGCCACCGACATCGCCGCCGCGGTGCGCGCGCGCGTCGAGCGACTGCTGGCCCTGCGCCCGGACCGACCCGCTGATCAACAGGGCGCGGGGGCCGGGGACGTCACGGACGGCGCGGGGGCCGGCGACGACGCGGCGACGGACGGCGGGAGGCCGGCATGACCGTGTGGGACGCCCTGATCGGCCAAGCGGAAACGGTCGACGCGCTGCGCCGGGCCGCCCGCGCGGCGGCGGACGTGGTCGCCGCCCGGCCGGTGCCACCCGGCGCGACCGCCCATTCGTGGCTGTTCACCGGCCCGCCCGGATCGGGGCGTTCGGTCGCGGCGCAGGCGCTGGCCGCCGCGCTGCAGTGCGAGTCGGCCGACGACCCCGGCTGCGGCGTCTGCTCGGGCTGCCACACGGTGGCCGCGCGCACCCACCCGGACGTCCGGGCGATCGTGCCCGAGGGCCTGTCGATCGGCGTGGACGAGATGCGCGCCGTGGTGGCCGCCGCTGCGCGGCGGCCTACCCTGGGGCGTTGGCAGGTGGTGCTCATCGAGGACGCCGACCGGCTGACCGAGCAGGCGTCCAACGCTTTGCTCAAGGCGGTGGAGGAGCCGCCGGAGCGCACCGTGTTCTTGCTGTGCGCGCCGTCCACCCATCCCGACGACGTGTCGGTGACGATCCGTTCCCGGTGCCGGAACGTGGTGCTGCGCACCCCCTCCTCGGCGGCGGTGGCTGATGTGCTGGCGCGGTCCGGAGTCGCCCCCGAGGTCGCGGCGTGGGCGGCGGCGGCCGGGCAGGGGCATGTCGGCCGCGCCCGTCGCCTGGCCCATGATGACGCGGCCCGGGAGCGCCGCGCGGCGGTGCTCGCCATCCCGGCGTCGCTGACCTCGCTGGCGCAGTGCCTGCGCGCCGCCGACGAGCTCATCGGCGCGGCCGAGGCCGAGGCCGCGGCACTGGCCGCGGAGCGCGACTCGGGCGAGGTCGAAGCGTTGCAGATCGCCCTGGGCGGCGGTGGCACTGGCAAGGGCGCCGCGACCATGGCGCGAGGCGCGGTGGGCGCGATCCGGGACCTGGAACGACGGCAGAAGTCGCGGGCCACGCGCGCCCAACGCGACGCCCTGGACCGCTCGTTGGTCGACCTGGCGGCCTTCTACCGGGACGTGCTGCTCACCCAAGCCGGCTCGTCGGTGGCTCGCGCCCATCCGGATTTCGCCGATGACGTGCGGATGGTCAGCGCGCGGATCGCGCCGACCGACGCGCTGGCGCGCCTGGACGCGGTGCTGGCCTGCCGGACCGCGTTGGGCCAGAACGTAAAGCCGCGGATCGCCGTTGAGGCGATGGCCGCCGCGCTGCGGCTGCCGCGAGTCGCCGCGCACCGTGATTGAGTCGCCGCGCACCGTGATTGAGCCGCCGCCAGCCGTGCGCTGCCGCCAGTCCCGAGCCGCCGCGACCCGCTCGCCGCGCTGAACGTTAGCCATCGGACCGACGGCGCGATGACGGCTTCAACCGGCGTCAATAGTGGAACCGGGCCTGGATGATGTCCAGGTCGCCGTCGGTGACCGTGTACACCAGACGGTGCTCCTGATCGATTCGCCGTGACCAGTAGCCGGACAAATCCCCGCTCAGCCGTTCGGGCTTGCCGACGCCCGCTCCGGGGTCTGCGGACGCCTCGCCGATCAGCCGATTGATCCGCCGCAGCACCCGAGAATCACCAGCCCACGACAGGTAGTCAGCCCATCCGTCGGCGCTGAAGCGAATCACGCAGGGTCGACCAACTCATGTGCCTGTGTCGCTCGCTGTTGCACCTCGGCGACCCCACGACGCAGTCGTTCCGCGTTCTGCGGCGAACGCAGCAAGTACATCGTCTCGCGCAACGATCGGTATTCATCAGCGGACACCAGGTAGGCGGTGCCACCCTTGGAAGTGATCTCCACTGCGTCCTGGTCCGCGTTCACTTGCTTGATGAGCGGGAACAGACGGGCGCGGGCCTCACTGACCGTGATCGACATCGCCACCTCCTTGGTCGTACCAAAAATCGTACCATTGGCTGTCGCGCGCGACCCCCGAGAACGGGCATGTCTGGCGGCCCGCCAAGCCACCGGCCCGCCAAGCCACCGGCCCGCGAACCACGGACCCGTCAAGCCGCGGCCGTGCTCACCCGGTGGGCCCGGCCGCCACGGTGACCCGGTTCCGTCCAGCGTTCTTGGCCCGGTACAGCGCGGTGTCGGCCGCTTTCAACAACTCCTCGACCGTGGTGCCGTGCTCGGGGAAGCAGGCCAGGCCGATCGACACCGACAGCCAGCCGCTCATGTTCGGGACGTCGATCCGGGCGATGGCGGCGCGCAGCCGCTCGGCGACCGCGACCCCGTCGTCCCGCCCCGCGCGCGGCAACCAGGCGACGAACTCCTCACCGCCGAACCGGCCCACGGTGTCGAAATCGCGGACCGTTCCACGCAGCGATTGCCCCACCGCGCGCAGCACGTCGTCACCGACCAGGTGCCCGTGCTCGTCATTGACCTCTTTGAAGTGATCCATGTCGAGCAACAGCACCACCGCCGGC
>WQZC01000208.1 GCA_009780925.1 Actinomycetes bacterium
CGCCCACCGTGGCCACCGTGTGGCTGGCCGCCGTCGCCGTGGGCGCCTCCTCGGCGACCACCCAGCCGGCGGTGCAGGTGCTGCTGCTGCGCTGGACCCCGCCCGAGCGGCAACGGGACGTCTTCGCCTGGCAGCTGATCGCGCTGAACCTGGCGCTGGCCGTGGGCGGGCTGGTCGGCGGCTTCGTGGTCGACCTGTCCTCCGCCGCCGGGGTGCTGCCCATCTTCTACTTGGCGGCGATCGGCTCCACAGCCAGCGCGACCGTGGTGTGGCTGGTCGGCCGCTCCGCGCGGGCCGCGGTGTCGGTCGCACCGACCGCGTCGTCGGTCGGTCTGGCAGCGGCACCGGCGCGGGCCTCGGCGGCCGACGCGATCAGCTACCGGACCCTGCTGCGCCGCCCGCCCATCCGCTGGCTGCTCGCGGTGGCGGTGCTGCTCCAGCTGGCCTGCTACTCACAGTTCACCTCGGGCCTGTCCGCATACTCACTGGACACCCTGGCGCTCTCCCCCAAAGTGATCGGTGCCGCGATCGCCGCCAACACCATCGCCGTCGCCGCGCTCACCGCGCCCGTGGTTCGGCTCACCCGGCGCCACTCCCCGACCACGCTTCTGACCGTCTGCGTCGTGGTGTGGATCGGCTGCTGGCTGGTGCTCGGCCTGCCCATGCTGGTCGGCGGCTTCGGCGCCGCCGCCGTGCTCATCGGCTACGGGTCCTTCGGCATCGGCGAGACGGTGATGGCCCCAGTGCTCAGCCCGCTGGCCGCGTCGCTGGCCCCGGAAGGCGCGGCGGGCCGCACCCTCGCCTCGGTCACCGGGGCGTCCACCGCCGCGAACGCGGTCGGCCCCGTGCTCTCCGGCGCGCTGCTCGCGCTCGGGTTGCCGGCCGGTTTCATCGTGTTGCAGCTGGCTTGCTGCGCGCTGACCATCGCCGCGATCCGTCGTCTGCGCGTGGTGTCGCGCGCCGGCGCCGTCAGCGCGGCTGGTCCGGTGGGCTCGGCGGGCTCGGCGGGCGGACGCGGCTCACGCGAGCCGATGCAGCCAGCCGTGGCGGTCGGCTAGCCGCCCAGTCTGGATCCCCAGCAGCTGCTCGCGCAGCCGCATCGTGACGTCGCCCGGAGTGCCGTCACCGATCAGTGACTCCCCGCGCGCGCTGCGGACCCGCCCGATCGGGGTCACGATGGCCGCCGTGCCGCAACCGAACATCTCGGTGATCTCGCCGGACTCCGCGCCGGCATGCAGCTCCTCCACCGAGATCCGGTCCTCGCTCACCGGGTAGCCCAGATCGGCGGCCACCGTCAGCAGCGAATCGCGGGTGATGCCCGGCAGGAACGTCCCCGACAGCGCCGGCGTCATCACCCGGGCATTCTCGCCGCGACCGTAGACGAAGTAGACGTTGTTGCTGCCCATCTCCTCGATCCAGCGCTGCTGCACCGGGTCCAGCCACAGCACCTGGTCGCAGCCGCGCTCGGCCGCCATCGCCTGGGCCAGGATCGAGGCCGCGTAGTTGCCGCCGCACTTCACCTCGCCGGTGCCGCCGGGCGCGGCGCGGAAGTACTCGGTGGAGATCCACACCGTCACCGTGCCATCGCCGCCCTCGTCGCCATGGAAGTACGGGCCGGCCGGGGAGGCGATCAACAGGTACAGGTACCGGTTGGCCGGGCGGACCCCTAGCCCCACCTCGGTGGCGATCATGAACGGTCGCAGGTACAGCGACTGCTCGCCGCCGCCGGCCGGGACCCAGTCGACGTCCATCGCCACCAGCGCCTCAAGGGACTCGACGAACCGCTCCTCGGGCAGCTCGGCCATCCCCATCCGCCGGGCCGAGCGGCGGAACCGGGCCGCGTTGGCGCCCGGCCGGAACCCGGCCACCGAGCCGTCCGCCTGCCGGTAGGCCTTCAGGCCCTCGAAAATCTCCTGCCCGTAGTGCGCCACCATCGTCGCCGGATCGAAATCCAGCGGGCCGTACGGCAGCACCGCGCCCTCGCCCCACGCGCCATCGGCGTACTCGATGCGCACCAGATGATCGGTGAAGTACCGGCCGAAGCCGGGATCAGCGAGGATCGCCGCGCGCTCCTCGGCCGGGCGCGGGTTGGGGTTCGGCTGCACACGAAGGGCCATGACCACTGATCCTACGGAGCGCCCGGCCGGGCCGGCGGGGCCGATCCCGGGTCCGGCACGCGCCTGTCCACAGAGTTTTGCACAGCTGGGGATGAACTACACAGCTGTAATTAGTCGGCCCCGCCCCTGATATCGGCAGGGGCCGGGGCTCGATTAGGGCATCCGGGCCGCCATGATGTATCGTCGCGATACATCGCGTCATGTATCGTCGCGATACATCGTTCCGCGATAGACACTCCCAGACAAGGGCCGCGCCAGTGCTTGAAGTCGCCATCCTAGGGCTGCTCAACGAGAGCCCGCTGCATGGCTATGAGCTGCGCAAGCGCCTGTCCCTCCTGCTCGGCTCATTCCGGGCATTCTCCTACGGCTCGCTCTACCCCAACCTGCGGCGCCTCGCCGAGGCCGGGTGGATCGTCGCCGAGGACGACCCGGCGGACCCCATCGGCGCGCCCGGCCGCTCCCGCCGCAAGCGGGTCTACCGGCTCACCGCCGAGGGCAAGGCGCGCCTGGCCGAACGGCTCGCCGAAGTCGGCCCGGACGCCTTCGACGACGAGGGCTTCGGCGCCCGGCTGGCGTTCTTCGGCCAGACCAACTCCGACATCCGGCTACGGATCCTGGAAGGCCGCCGCCGCCATCTGGAGGAGCGCCGCGACGGAATGCGCGCCGGAATGGCCCGCACCCGCACTCGAATGGACCGCTACACCCTGGAACTACAACAGCACGGGCTAGAGTCGACCGACCGCGAGGTCCGCTGGCTCACCGAACTGATCGAACACGAGAAAACCCCGCAAAAGGAGAAGTAATGGGCAAGATCCGTGTCGGCGTCGTCGGCGTGGGAAACTGTGCCACGTCACTGGTGCAAGGCGTGCACTTCTACCACGACGCCGACCCCGCGCAGAAGGTGCCGGGTCTCATGCACGTCCAGTTCGGCGATTACCACGTGCGCGACATAGAGTTCGCCGCCGCTTTCGACGTCGACGCCAAGAAAGTCGGCCTGGACATGGCCGACGCGACGCGGGCCAGCGAGAACAACACCATCAAGATCTGCGACGTTCCGGCGCTCGGGGTGACGGTGCAGCGCGGGCACACCTACGACGGGCTCGGCAAGTACTACCGCGAGATGATCGACGAATCCGACGCCCCGCCGGTGGACGTGGTCAAGGCGCTGCGCGACGCCCAAGTGGACGTGCTGATCTCCTACCTGCCCGTCGGCTCGGAAAGCGCCGACCGGTTCTACGCCCAATGCGCCATCGACGCCGGGGTGGCGTTCGTCAACGCGCTGCCAGTGTTCATCGCCGGCACCCCAGAATGGGCCGCCAAGTTCGAGGCCGCCAAACTGCCCATCGTCGGCGACGACATCAAGTCCCAGGTGGGCGCCACCATCACCCACCGCGTGCTGGCCAAGCTGTTCGAGGACCGCGGCGTGGAATTGCAGCGCACCATGCAGCTGAACGTCGGCGGAAACATGGACTTCATGAACATGCTCGAGCGCGAGCGGCTCGAGTCCAAGAAGATCAGCAAGACGCAGGCGGTCACCTCGCAGATCCCCGGCCGCGATCTGGGCGCGCGCAACGTGCACATCGGCCCGTCGGATTACGTCGCCTGGCTCGACGACCGCAAATGGGCGTACGTCCGCCTGGAGGGCAAAGCGTTCGGCGAGGTGCCGCTGAACCTGGAGTACAAGCTCGAGGTGTGGGACTCGCCCAACTCGGCCGGCATCATCATCGACGCGCTGCGCGCCGCGAAGATCGCCAAAGACCGCGGCATCGGCGGCCCGATCCTGTCCGCGAGCTCGTACTTCATGAAGTCCCCGCCGGTGCAGTACTTCGACGACGAGGCTCGCGACCTGGTGGAGAAGTTCATCCGCGGCGAAGGCGAGCGCTAGCGGCCAACCGCCAGGGTGCGTCCCGCCCGGTTGTGTAGTACATTTGATTCGTGGGGTTGGTATGGGCTGACAGCGCCGACAAACATGGAATACCTCGCGAGGACGCGTTGCACGCGATCATGAACGCGTGCTACGTCCAGCAGGAGTTCGATGAGCCGAGGCCGCCAGCCAATCGCCGTCCGACCCTCTACATCGGTCCGCCACGCCAACTCGGAGGACCGTTGTTGGAGGTCATGGCAGTGTTGACCCGACCGCGCGACATGTTTGTGTTCCATGTGATGCACGCGCGACCAAAAACTCTTGAGTTGCTGGAGGAGGACGACAAGTGACGATCAGCGACAAGGAAGCCCAACAGCTGGCGGATTGGGCCGAGAACGAGATGAACCCGTCGCGGCGATCAGCCTCCGCTTTGCGCGGGGAAGCGGCGGCGGCGTTTGGTCGCGAGACCGTCGTTCGGGCGCTTGGCGGTCGGCCCTCGCTCGATCCGCACGCCGCGCCGGGCCGGCATTCGCGGGTCCGCCAAGTCAGACTGCCAGCCGACGCCGACAGCAACCTCGACCAGCTCGCGGCGGCCCAACACCGCAATCCAAGCGACATCATGCGCGCCGCTTTGGAGGAATACTTCCGAAACCACGCCGACCAGCTCGTGTCGTAGGCGACCGCTGCCTCGGCACGCATCGGCGGAGGGACACCAAGTGACGCGCACGGCCATTCGCACCCCCATCCGGACTGAGGACTACCACACCGGCGGCGAGCCGTTCCGCGTCGTCGCCGACCCCCCGGTCCCGATCCCCGGCGACTCGGTGGCCGACCGGCGCGCCCGGGCCATCGCCGGCACGGCGGTGGACCAGCTGCGCCAGGTGCTGTGCTTC
>WQZC01000209.1 GCA_009780925.1 Actinomycetes bacterium
GACCCGGACGCTCTGCCCGTTCCCGAGGCTCAAGGTGAACGGGGCCGCCTTAGTCTTCGCCATCGCGCTGCCCTTTCCTGGGGTAGTGAGTGGGCTGGGCATGGATGATGGCCCAGCTGCCTTCGTTGCGGTCGTCGGGAACGATCACGATTGCTAGTTCGAGGCCGCGGTCGTCCGTGGCGATGTATGTGCGAGCGTCACCGTCGATGATCGGCTCGCTCGCGCTCGCCAGTGCCGCGAGGATGTGCGCGTTGCCGATGCGGTGCTTGCGGGCGCTGCGCGTTATCCTGATCAGCACACTCTAATTGTGCTCATCATAAATAATTGTGTCAAGCCAAAACAGCTCGCGTTCGCACCACTCAGTCGCCTCACCTGCTGCGAGGTGAGGGCCGGCGTTCCGCTTGCGGGTGAGTCGGTGTTCCGCTGTGGCGGAGCCGTTTTGCCGTGCTGGGGTGAGCCGCTTGTGGTGGCTCACCCCAACTGCTGGACTTGCGTACGACTGGGGGTGGCGAGGAACCAGTCATCGATGATGAGAAGTTCCACGCCGACCAGCGCGTCCAGACACTGTTTTTGTCGCCAGTGCGTTCGGCGATCCCCAACCGGGAGCCCCGCCCGCCTGCGGTTAGACCCGCTCCACGCGCAGCAGCTCGGCGAGAGTCTCAGTCCTGGCCTGGCGCTCCGTCGCTGCCGCCACATACGGCGACTCCGATCCGGCCCGCCCTGCCTCCACGGCCCGCTTGGCCTCGGCCACGAGATGATCGGGCAGGCTCACGGCGACCGTGGTAGTCATACCAGTGTCATCCCGGTTTCGCGTCCCGGGATTTCCCATTCAGGGTCGTCTTAGGCGCGGCCCAGGCCGCGCCCGGCGCGATGTCCGGCATGGTCCGCAGCGCGGGACCGGCGCGGGAGTCGATCGACGGGGCCGGGCGACGCCGGATGTTGGGCACCGGTTCGGGCCGTGGTCGGCGGTGCGGGCGGCGGGCTGCCAGGTGGCCCACAGCTTCTTGATCAGCGTGTAGGACGCTGAGGGTGTCGCGGCCACTGCATGGGCGCAGGCATCTTCGACTCTGGTCAGCCCGCCGGGTTTTTTGGCCAGTGACGTCACCCCCAGGCCGGACCGGTGGGACTGCTCGACGATCTTGTGGGAGCCCGGGATCGCCTTGATCGCCGTGGTGGTGTTCGGCCCGATGGTTGCGGCGCGAGCTGCCCGTCAGGGCCATCATCGCCTCGCCGCTGATCTGAGGGCCGAGGTTGAGAACTCCCGTACGGAGCGGCCGCGGAAGGTCACCTCCCCGCACAGCCGGACCGTTGTCGGCGTAACCGTGGCGTCGACGTCGCATTTGCAGATGATGAGTACCTCAGGCCCAGGGCCAGGCTCAGCACCACCCGTGCTTGCTTGGCCGCGCTGTATGAGCGGGCCGTCTTCAATGTCGTCGTCATCGCGGAACCGGACTCTCGCCTTGACCCTGCCGCCCGACGTCTTCACGTAGCTGAAGTCGCCGAACGTGTCTATGACAGACATCCCCAACCGCCCCACGACAACCGTGGACGCGACGCACCGGCACCGAAGCCGATGTGAGAGAGCACCCCGCGATCCGGGCAAGTGATGACCCAACGGGCCGAGCCAATGATGGCTATCTTTGTGTTGAACGGATCAAATCCTAAGACGCTCTCCGGCTCGGATGTCCAAGGAAATACGAGCCCGATCGTCGTCCAATTTGTCGGGACGGCGGGATTTGAACCCACGACCCCTTGACCCCCAGTCAAGTGCGCTACCAAACTGCGCCACGTCCCGGTCGATCAGCCAGTTTACCGTAGGCCGGCCGCGCTCCTCGCCCCGCTCGGCCAGCCCGCGCCGCCCCAACCGGGCGCCTCATCGTGGCGTCGGCCGCACGGTCGCGCCTGTGGACGACGCGAGCGGACCAGGCCCCTTTTCCGGGAGAATCGTGGGCACCTCCGTTCTGGGCCTGGTCACGCTGATCCGTGTCGTGACCGAGCCCAGAGAGGAGGTGAGGAGATGACGAGACGGAATCAGGCTCGCAAGCCCAAGGCCGACACGATCGCGCTGCTGTTAACCGCAATAGCGCGGATCGTGTCGGCACTGGCTCGGCTGATCCGGTCCTTGAAGGGCTGGTAGGCCACTCCTCGGGCGGGCTCTGGCAACCATCCAGAGCCTGCCCCTAAATCATGGCATGAGCGCACCGACCAGGCAAGCGCCCGGCCGCCCCCGCCCCGGCCATCGGCCGGCCGCGATCGGTGCCCCGGCCATCGGCGGGCCGCGATCAACGCGCGCCGCCGCCCGCACGGCCCCATGCGCACCGCGCACCGCGCTTCACCGCGAGCCGGCGCGCTTGCGTTTCTCCCGGACCCGCACCGAGATCTCAATCGGGGTCCCGGTGAAGTCATACTCCGCGCGCAGCCGGCGCTCCAGGAACCGCCGGTACCCAGCCTCCAGGAACCCGGTGGTGAACAGCACGAAACGCGGCGGGCGAGTGCCCGCCTGGGTGGCGAACAACACCCGGGGCGACTTGCCGCCCCGCGCCGGCGGCGGCGTCGCCGCGACCACCTGCGCCAGCCAGCTGTTCAGCTCGGCGGTCGGGACCCGGCGGTCCCAGCCCGCCAGCGCGATCCGCAGCGCGCCGGCAAGCTTGTCCACCGCCCGGCCGGTCAGCGCCGAGACGTTCACCCGCGGTGCCCAGCGGACCCGGGCCAGCTCCCGGTCCACCTCCCGGGCCAGGGTCTCCCGCCGGTCGGCATCCACCAGATCCCACTTGTTGAAGGCCAGCACCAGCGCCCGCCCGGCCTCGGTCACCGCCGCGATCACCCGTTGGTCCTGCTCGCTGATCGGCTCGGCGGCGTCCAGCAGCACCACCGCCACCTCGGCCGACTCGATCGCGGCGGCGGTGCGCAGCGACGCGTAGTACTCCATCCCGCCGGCGGCGCGCACGCGCCGCCGCAGCCCGGCGGTGTCCACGAACCGCCACTGCTCACCGCCCAGGGTCAGCAGGCTGTCCACCGGGTCGATGGTGGTGCCCGCCACCTCGTGCACCACCGAGCGGGTCTCGCCGCTGAGCCGGTTGAGCAGGCTGGACTTGCCGACGTTCGGCCGGCCCACCAGCGCCACCCGGCGCGGCCCGCCCTCCTCCTCGCGCTCGGGCGGGGCCTCCGGTAGCGCGGCCAGCACCGCGTCCAGCAGGTCGCCGCTCCCCCGCCCGTGCAGCCCGCTGACCGGGTACGGCTGGCCCAGGCCCAGCGACCACAGCGCGGCCACGTCCGGCTCGGCGCGCTCGTCGTCCACCTTGGTCGCCACCAGCAGCACCGGACGGCTCGCGCGGCGCAGGGTGCGTGCCACCGCCAAATCGGTGTCGGTGGCACCGGTGCGCCCGTCGATCACGAACAGCACCAGGTCCGCGGTGGCGGCGGCCCGCTCCGCCTGCGCCGAGACCTGCGCCGCCAAGCCGCGCGCGTCCGGCTCCCAACCGCCGGTGTCGACCAGGGTGAAGCGGCGCCCGCTCCAGTTCGCGTCGTAGGCCACACGGTCGCGGGTGACGCCGGGGACGTCCTGCACCACCGCCTCGCGGCGGCCCAAGATCCGGTTCACCAGGGTGGACTTGCCCACGTTCGGCCGGCCGACGACGGCCACGATGGCCGCTGGCTCGTCCAGCAGCGGCCCGGCCAGCGCCCCGGCCGGGGCGCCGTCGGAATCGGACGCCTCGTTCCCCGGCTCGCCCGGAAGGCGCCCGGCCCCAGCTGCCGCGCCGCTCGGAAGGCGCCCGGCCCCGACTGGCGTGCCGCTCGGCGGGTCGCTCCGAACCCCCCGGCCATCCTCAGGCGTCATGCTCGCCCACCATCGCCACCAGCCGCGCCACCACTTGCTCAACCGACATATCCGATGTGTCCAGTTCGACGGCGTCGTCCGGTTTGCGCAACGGGCTCGCCGCCCGGGTGCTGTCCAGCCCGTCGCGTCGGCGGATATCCCGCTCCACGGCGGCCAGCGCCGCCTCGGTCAGCGGCCCACCACCCGTCGCGCCAGCCGACTCGGCCGCCCGACGGCTGGCCCGGGCCCGCGCGCTGGCGGTCAGAAACACCTTGAGCTCGGCGTGCGGGCAGACCGTCGAGCCGATGTCGCGCCCCTCCACGACGATGCCGCCGGCGTCGATCAGCTCCCGCTGCCGGGCCACCATCCGCTCCCGGACCGCCGGCACCGCCGACACCGCGCTCACCGCCGCGGTGACCTCTGGGCCGCGGATGCGCCCGGTCACGTCCCGCCCGTTCAACACCACCCGCGCGCCGTCCGCGCCAGTGCCGATGTCCAGGCGCGCGGCGGCCACCGCTCGGGCCACCGCCGGGGCGTCCGCCGGGTCCGTCCCCGTGTCCAGGACTGCCACCGTCGCGGCCCGATACATCGCGCCGGTGTCCAGGTAGCGCAACCCGAGCCGGGCCGCCAGCGCGCGCGCCACCGTGGACTTGCCGGTTCCCGCCGGGCCGTCCAGCGCGACCACGCCGCGAAACGCCGTCAGCACATCGGTCGCGCCCGGTGCGCCGAGCGCGCCAGCATCGTCGGCGCCCGAGTTGTTACGGACGGCGCACACAGCGGACCACCAACTTTCTGCTCGGCTACTTTCTGCTCGGCGACCTGGACCGCGTACGTCCTAGACCCCGCACTAGAAGGATAGGTGACCATGGCCGGACGCCGCTGGCTCAGCAATCGGCCGGCATCCGGCCCGCCACCGGGCCCGCCACCCGTGAGCGGCCAACCGGCCCGCCACCCCTAGATTTCAGCCGGCCCGTCGACCAGGGCGAACAGCGCGGCCAGCTCGCCGGCGGTGAGCGCGCGCACCGTGCCCACCCGTTGCCCGCCGAGCCGGA
>WQZC01000210.1 GCA_009780925.1 Actinomycetes bacterium
CACATCACCGGTGTCGGCGCCGCCCTCGTCGTCCTCGGCGTCCTCGACCGCGCGCACGAAGGCCGCCGACCCGCCGGCCTGGTGCGCGATCACCACCCCCGGGGGCAGGCTGAACGTGGGCAGCAGCTCGGCCGCGTCGAGCACCCCGAGCCGACCCGACGTGCCCGCCCCGAAATAGTGCACCCGGCCGCCCGCGGCGACCCGCCGCGCGGCGACATCGACCAGCTCGGCGAGCGTCGGCAAAGACCGCGCCACCAGTTCGGGCACCCGCTGGTCCTCGGCGTTGATCAACCGCACCAGGTCCAGGGTCGAGACGACGTCGATGTCGACGGTGCGCGGATTGACCTCCTCGGTCGGCGAGCTCACCCGAACGCCGTCACGCGGCGCGTCCGTCGCGCCCGTCATTGCTCAACCACCGCCCGCCGGGTGGCCTCCAGCGCGGCCACGGTGCGGCCGTAGTGCCGTTTCGCGACCGCCATGAACAACACGTCCACCACCATCAGCGCCGCGATCCGCGAGGCCGTGGCGCCAGAACGCAGCGTGGTCTCCCGGTCGATCGTCAACAGCACCAGGTCGGCCTCCATCGCCAACGGTGATTTGGACGCCCCGGTGAGCCCGATCGTCCGCGCCCCCACCGCCTTCGCGGTCCGCAGCGCGCCCAACACGTCCGGGGTCGCCCCGGAGTGCGAGACGACCACCAGCGCGTCGCCGCGCCGCAGCAGCGCGGTGGCCGTCAGCGCCGCGTGGCGGTCGTTCCACACGAACGCCGACAACCCGATCCGATGCAGCTTCTGGTGCAGATCGGCGGCCACCACCGCGCTCGCGCCGACGCCGACGATGTCTATCCGGCGCGCGTTGGCGACCAGATGGACGGCCCGCGCCAGCACGGACAGGTCCAGCGCCGCGGCGGTGTCGCCGATCGCGTGCTGATCGTTGAAGGCGACCGAGCGCACGATCGACCCCAGGGAGGTGTTCCGCCCGATCTCCAGCGAGCCTGGCGGCCGGTCCGCGCGCTGGCGCTCCTGCGCCATCGCCTGCACCAGTTCCAGGCGCAGCTCGCGAAACCCTTGCAGGCCCAGGTCGGCGCACAACCGGCCGATGGTGGTCTCCGAAGTGTGCGCCGCTTGCGCCAATTCCGAGATGGTGCATTTCGAGACCGCGTCCGCGTCAGCCAGAATGTGCTCCGCGACACGGCGCTTCGATGGCACCAGGCTCGGCTTGAGGGCGCGCAACCGGACGAGGACGTTCGGCTCGGCCGCCATCGGCTCCGGCTCGCGGCTCACCGCGCCGCCTCGGTCACGGGGCCCGTCGGAGCCGACAGCGAGCGGGCCACCACGTGGCAGGCGAGCACGCCGCCGTCTGGGGTCGGCGCGAGCGGCGGCTCTTCGGTCGCGCAGCGGGCCTCGGCGATCGGGCAGCGCGGCGCGAACCGGCAGCCGGGCGGCGGGTTGCTGGCGTCCGGGACCTCGCCGACGATCGACGCCGGGCTGGCCCGCTCGTCCAGTTCCGGGTCGGCGATCGGGATGGCCGCCTGCAGCGCCCTCGTGTACGGGTGCAGCGGATGATCGGACACCTGCTGCCAGGGGCCGTATTCGACGATCTTGCCCAGGTACATGACCGCGATCCGGTCCGACAGGTGCCGCACCATGCCCAGGTCGTGGGAGATGAACACGTAGGTCAGCGACAGGTCGCGGCGCAGCCGTTCCAGCAAGTTGATGATCTCAGCGCGAACCGAGACGTCCAGCGCCGACACCGGCTCGTCCAGCACGAGCACCTTGGGCTCCACCGCCAGCGCCCGCGCGATGCCGATCCGCTGCCGCTGCCCGCCGGAGAGCTGGTGCGGGTACTTGCCGACCACCGACATCGGCAGCCCGACCAGCTCGATCAGCTGCTCCGCCGAGCCGGGCAGGCCGTGCACCCGCAGCACTTCGGCGATCGCGTCATCGACCCGCTGGCGCGGATCCAACGACGCGTACGGGTCCTGGAACACCAGCTGGACCGCGCGGCGCGACTGTTGGCTCAGCCGACTCGCGCCACCCCGCCGCCACGGCGCCCAGGCCCGGGCCGGCTCGTTGAACGGCTCGTCGAACAGCCGGACCGAGCCCTGATCCGGCGCCTCCAGCTTGACCATCAGCCGGGCCAGCGTGGATTTGCCGCAGCCGCTCTCGCCGACCACACCCAGCACGTCGCCGACCTCGACCCGCACGCTGACCCCGTCCAGCGCGTGCACCTCGCCGCGGCTGGGGGTCACATAGTGCTTGACCGCGTTGACCACTTCCAACGCCACCGGTTGGCTCACCGGCCCACCTCTCCCCCGGTCCAGTCCTCCGGCGCCACCCAGCAGGCGGCCCGGGACCCGCCCCGGGCCACCAGCTCGGGCTCGGCCGCGGCGCACTTGTCGATCCGCTGCGGGCAGCGCGGCGCGAACGGGCAGCCGGCCGGCAGGGCGCTCAGGCTGACCGGCGCGCCGCCGATCTGCGCGAGCGTGCTCTGGTGCTCATCCGCCGGTGTTGGCAGCGAGCGCAGCAGGCCGGCGGTGTACGGGTGGGTCGGCGCCCGGAACAGCTCGCGCGTCGCGGCCGACTCGACGACCCGCCCGGCGTACATGACCGACACGTGGTCGGCGATGCGCGCGACCACCCCCAGATCATGGGTGATCCAGACCACCGCCAAGCCGTACTCGTCGCGCAGCCGCCCGACGAGCTCGAGGATCTGCTGCTGCACGGTCACGTCCAGGGCCGTGGTCGGCTCATCGGCGATGAGCAGCTTGGGCCGCAGCGCGACCGCGGCGGCGATCATCACCCGCTGGCGCATGCCCCCGGACAGTTGGTGCGGGTACAGCCGCAGCAGCTTCGCCGGGGTGGGCAGCCCGACCTCGCCGAGCACCTCCAGCGCCCGCCGGGCCGCGTCGGGCTTGCTCCAGCCGTGGGCGCGCAACCCCTCCGTCACCTGGGCGCCCACGTGCATCACCGGGTTGAGTGAGGTCATCGGGTCCTGGTACACCATGCCGATCGCCGCGCCGCGCAGCCGCCGCCGCTCCGACTCGGGCATGCCCAGCACATCTACCCCGTCCAGCTCGACCGCGCCCGCCGTGACGGCGGCGTCGTCGGGCAGCAGGCCGGCGACGCTCAGCGCGGTGAACGACTTCCCCGATCCCGACTCGCCGACCAGCGCGTGCGTCTGCGCCCGGTCCACGGCCAGGTCCACGCCACGGACGATGTCGATGCGGCCCGAGCGGGTGCGCACCGCGGTGGCGAGGCCGCGCACGCTCAGCACCGCATCGCCCAGCTCAGCCGGGGAGCCGGCGACACGCGAATCAGCGCTCACTCGCCGGCCCTCCGCGGATCAAGCGCGCCGCGCAGCCCGTCGCCGAGCAGGTTCAGGCCGATGACGGCGATGGCGATGAAGAACGCCGGGAACGCCAGGGTCCACCACGCCAGCGCCACCGTCGAGCTGGAGTCGGCGACCATCAGCCCCAGGCTGGCGGCGGGCGGTTTCGGCCCCAGGCCCAGGAACGACAGGGACGCCTCGGTGAGGATCGCCCACGAGACAGCCAAAGTGACTTGCACCACGATCGGCGCGCTGACGTTGGGCAGCACGTGCCGGAGCATGATCCGCCACGTCGGGATCCCTTGGACCCGCAACGCCTTGACGAACTCCGACGTCCGAACCGACAGCGTCGGTGCCCGCGACACCCGGGCGAAGATCGGGGTGTACACGATCGCGATCGCGAACGCGGTGTTGGTCCAACCGGACCCCAGCGCGGCGACCACCGCCATCGCCAACAGGATCGCCGGGAAGGCGAACATGATGTCCACGATCCGGGACACGATCTGGTCCAGCCAGCCGGAGAAGAAACCGGCGCTGATGCCCAGCGCCGAGCCGACCACGGCGGCCATCGCCACCGAGACCAGCGCCACGCGCAGCGAGTACCAGACGCCGACCGCGCAGCGGGCCGCCACGTCGCGGCCGAACTGGTCGTTGCCGAACCAGAATCGCGCGGACGGGCCGCGCATCCGCCAGTCCGGGTAGTTGGCGAGCGGGTCGTGCGGCAGCGTCCCGGTGACGCCGAGAATGGCGACCACCGCCAACAAGCACACGATCACGAACCCGATGCGCCCGTTGCGGTCGCGCAGCACGCGCACGAACACGTTCGCCCCGGTTCGACCGCGCCGGCGCCGTCTGCGGCGCGCGGGCGTTTGGACCGCTCGAGTCGCTTCGCTCATGCCGCCCGCGTCCTCGGGTCGATCATCCGGTAGAGCAAGTCGACGATCAGGTTCACCACGACGAACATGCACGCGATGAACAGCACCTCGGCTTGCACCACCGGGTAGTCAAAATTGTTTATCGATGTCAGCAGCAGTCGTCCCATGCCGGGCAGGCCGAACACCTGCTCGACGATCACCGTTCCGCCGAGCAGGTAGCCGAACTGGATGCCGGTCAGCGTCACGATGGGAATGGCCGCGTTGTGCAGGATGTGGCGCAGGCGGATCCGCGCCGGGGCCAAACCTTTGCCGCGGGCCGTCCGCACATATTCGGCGGCGGCGGTCTCCGCGTATTCCGACCGGGTGGCGCGCATGATGTTGGCGGCGAAGCCGACGGACAGCACCAACGCCGGATAGATCAGCTGCAGCAGATTGCCCGACACCGACTCGCGCAGCGAGGTGAAGATCCCCATCTTCGGGAAATAATGGAACTCCCGGGCCAATATCGCCACCACGGCGGTGCCGATAACGAACTCGGGCAGCGCCAAGCCGAGCAACCCGACGCCCTGGGTGACCGAGTCGCCCGGCTTGCCCGGCCGGCTGCCGGCGAAGATGCCGAGCACCAAGCCGGCGACGGTGCCGATCAG
>WQZC01000211.1 GCA_009780925.1 Actinomycetes bacterium
AGGTGGAGACGATCCGCGCCGGCCTCGCTCGGCACGTGGTCGGACGGACCATCGCCGAGGTCTCCGTGCGCCACCCGCGGGCGGTGCGTCGCCACCTGGCCGGGCCCGAGGATCTGATCGGCCGGTTGACCGGGCAGCGGATCACCGGCGCGTGCCGGCGCGGCAAGTACCTGTGGCTGCCGCTGGCCGATCCGGGCCGCAGCGCCGGCCCGGGCCGCACCGACGATCCGAACCCCACCGACGACGCACACCCCGCGGACGATCCGCACCGAGCGGCCAAGGCCGACGGCGTGCCGGGCGGTGAGGCGTTGCTGGCGCACCTGGGCATGAGCGGGCAGCTGCGCGTCGCCCCGGACGGCGCCGCCGAGCCGGCCCACCTGCACGTGCGGGTGCGCTTCGCCGACGGCGGACCGCAGCTGCGCTTCGTCGATCCGCGCACCTTCGGCGGCCTGGTGGTCGATGAGCTGGTCCCCACCGCGGACGCGCCCGACGAGCTGGCGCCGGCGCTGGTGGCGCACATCGCCCGCGACCCGTTCGACCCCCGCTTCGACGCCGCGGCGTTCAGCGCCCGGTTGCGCCGGCGGCGCACCGCCCTCAAACGCGCCCTGCTCGACCAGACGCTGATCTCCGGGGTGGGCAACATCTACGCCGACGAGTCGCTGTGGCGGGCCCGGCTGCGCGGCGACCGGCCCGCCGACACGCTCACCGCCGCTGCGGTGGGCCGGCTGGTGGCGCACATCCGGGCGGTGCTCAGCGAGGCGATCGCGGCCGGCGGAACCTCCTTCGACGCCGCCTATGTGGACGTCGACGGCGCCGCCGGGTATTTCGAGCGCGCGCTGGCGGTGTATGGCCGTGCTGGCGAGCCGTGCCCGCGCTGCGGCGCGGCGGTGCGCCGGGAGGCGTTCATGAACCGCTCCAGCTACTTCTGCCCCCGCTGCCAGCGGCCAGCCCGGGTTGGCCTTCCGCTTCGGCCCGCCGGCGTGGTGCTGTCGGCCGGGCCGGTCGCGGTTGGGTAGGCTCGGACCACACGCACCCTTTAAGTCCGCAGGGGGTTTCGAAGTCTATGGCCAGCCCGACGGCCGGTGACGCCGCGTCGCCGCAGTCGTCACCGGCGGCCCCGTCGTCAGCGGCGCGTCGCGCCTCGGCGCGGTCTTCGTCAGCGGAGGATTGGTCGCCGGCGGTGCTCACCTCGGCGCACTCGCTGGCGGATGAGCGGCGCGGCGGACGCACCGTCGACCCGGCCCAGCGGGCGCGCGCGGACGCCGCGGACAAGGCCGGCATCGCCGCCGGCTCGGCCAGGGCGGTGAGCAAGTCCACCGATCCGGTGCAGAACCGCCGCAAGCGCCCGTTGCTCGACCCGCCGCGGCTGGACCGGCACGGCCCGGCCCGAATCGTGGCGCTGTGCAACCAGAAGGGCGGCGTCGGCAAGACCACCACCGCGATCAACCTGGGCGCGGCGCTGGCCGAGTTCGGCCGTCGGGTGCTGCTGGTGGACTTCGACCCGCAGGGCGCGCTGTCGGTGGGACTCGGGGTGCAGCCCTACGAACTGGAGCGCACCGTCTACAACCTGCTGTTGGAACGATCGGTGACCGTCGACGACGTGCTGATCAAGACGCGCGTGCCCGGCATGGATCTGCTGCCCAGCAACATCGACTTGTCCGCCGCCGACGTTCAGCTGGTCAACGAGGTGGCCCGCGAGCAGACCCTGGCCCGGGCCATCGCGCCGATCGTGCCCGACTACGACCTGATCCTGATCGACTGCCAGCCGTCGCTGGGGCTGCTCACCGTCAACGCGCTCACCGCCGCGCACGGGGTGATCGTGCCGCTGGAGTGCGAGTACTTCAGCCTGCGCGGGGTGGCGTTGCTGATCGACACCATCGAGCGGGTCCGCGACCGGCTCAACCCGCACCTGCACCTGGAGGGCATCCTGGCCACCATGTACGACTCGCGCACCGTGCACGCCCGGGAGGTCTTCACCCGGGTGCTGGAGCGCTGGGGCGACCTGGTGTTCGACACCGTTATCTCGCGCACCGTCCGGTTCCCGGAGACCACCGTGGCGGGCGAGCCGATCACCACCTGGGCGCCCAGCTCGGCGGGCGCGCAGGCCTATCGCGACCTGGCGCGAGAAGTGTTGGCGCGTTGAGCTCGCCGCGGTGGGCGCGGTGGGCACAGGCGCCTGCTCCGGGTGGTCAGGCTTGATCCCTGCGCGCCCATCCATCCCCGTCGATGACCCGGCCACCGCCATCGATGACAGTGGGGACAAGCGGGACAGCGGGTTCCGGGTTCGGCTGGAGAACTTCGACGGGCCGTTCGACCTGCTGCTGAGCCTGATCGGCCGGCATCAGCTCGATGTCACCGAGGTGGCGCTGTCGAAGGTCACCGACGAGTTCATCGCCTACCTGGCCGGGCTGGACGAGTGGGACCTGGGCCAGGCGACGGAGTTCCTGGTGGTGGCGGCGACGCTGCTGGATCTGAAGGCGGCTCGGCTGCTGCCCGCCGGGGAAGTGGACGACGAGGATGACCTGGCGCTGCTGGAGGCGCGCGACCTGCTGTTCGCCCGACTGCTGCAGTACCGCGCGTACAAGCTCGCCGCGGCCTACCTGGGCGAATTGGAACGCGGCCAGCGGCTCCGGCACGGCCGGTTCGTCGACTTGGACGCCGAGTTCGCCGGGCTGCTGCCGGAGGTGCTGATCGGGGTGAGCCCGCGGCGGTTCGCCAACCTCGCCGCGTCCGCGCTGACCCCGAAGGCGCCGCCGGTGATCGCCACCGATCACATCCATGTGCCCAGGGTGAGCGTGCGCGAGCACATGGGCATCCTTCGCGACCGGTTGCGGCGGGCCGGCTCGGCTGCCTTCCGCGCCCTGGTCGCCGACTGCGGCTCCACGCTGGAGGTGGTGGCGCGGTTCCTCGGGCTGCTGGAGCTGTACCGCGAGGGGGTGATCGCCTTCGACCAGGCGGCCGCGCTGGCCGAGTTGCGGGTGCGCTGGACCGGCTCGGTCGACGGGGCCGACGACGAACAGTACCGGGGCGACGAGTACGAGGGCGGCGAGCATGACGGTGGGGAGCGCGACGGCGACGAGCGCGACGGCGACGGACGGCTCGGCCGGGCCGCGATCCCGGTCAGCGGTGAGGAGCTTGACGATGACTGACAGCGTCAGCGCGGCGGAGCCGCGCCAGTCTGAGGTTCCCGCGCCGTCGGCGCGGGAACCGCTGTCCGCACCGGCCGCGCCTAGCGCGGCGGCTGCGGCGGCCGCGCTTGATCCGTCGGTTGCGGCGGCCCGGCTCAGCGCGGCGGCCCCGTCGACCGAGCCGGAGCAGTACTCGCTGGCCGCGCCGGCGGAGGTGCGCGCGGCGCTGGAGGCGGTGCTGTTCGTGGTTGACTCGCCGGTCTCGGTGCCGGCGCTGGCGTCCGCGCTGCAGCTGCCCACCGGCGCGGTGGAGGAGGGGCTGGACGCGCTCGCGGCGGACCTGGACGCGCGGGGCAGCGGGCTGGAGCTGCGCCAAGTGGCCGGCGGGGTGCGGCTGTACACCCGACCGGCGCAGGCGCGCTGGGTCGAGGCGTTCCTGCTGGACGGCCAGCACGCGCGGCTGACCCGGGCCGCGCTGGAGACGCTGGCCATCATCGCCTACCGCCAGCCGGTGACCCGGGGGCGGATCGCCGCCATCCGCGGCGTCAACGTGGACACCGTGACGCGCACCCTGCTCAGCCGGGGCCTGATCGTCGAGTCGGGCGCTGACCCGCAGACCGGCGGCGGGCTGTTGCGCACCAGTGAGCTGTTCTTGGAGAAGATGGGGCTGAACTCGCTGGAGGAGTTGCCGTCGCTGGCCCCGCTGCTGCCGGACCTGGACTCGTTGGGCGAGTTGGACGCGCTCGGCGAGGGTTTCGGCGACGGCGGAGCGTGAGCCGCGGTGGTGGGCGGGTGCCCGACAGGTGGCCGGCAAGTGACCGCGACCTTGATCAAATCGCGTTTGGCGCGGCTATTTCGCGCGAAACGCGACTTGATCAAGGATTCCCCGGGTTGGGCGCCTCCGGTGGGGGCGGCGCGATGAGCGGGCCGCTGCCCGGGGTGCGCCTGCACAAGCTGCTCGCGTCGGCCGGGGTCGGCTCGCGGCGCGCCTGCGAGCAGTTGATGGTGGCCGGCCGGGTGAGCGTGGACGGCGTGGTGGTGACCGCGATGGGCGCCCGGGTGGACCCGGCCAGCGCGGTGGTGCGGGTGGACGGCGCCCGCGTGGTGGTGCGCGACGATCTGGTTTACCTGGCGTTGAACAAGCCGCGCGGGGTGCTCAGCGCGATGTCCGACGACCGGGGGCGGCGCACCGTCGCCGACCTGCTGGCCGAGGCGGGACCGCGTGTTGAGGCGGAGCTGTGGGCGGAGGCAGGGCCGCGTGCTGATGCGGGGCTTCCGGCCGTGGCAGGGCTGCGGGCTCAAGCGGCCGCGCCGGCCGCGGCGGGCAGCGTCGGCGCCTCGTCGGAGCCGCCGCGTCTGTTCCATGTCGGGCGGCTGGACGCCGACACTGAGGGGTTGCTGTTGGTGACCAATGATGGCGCGCTGGCGCACCGGCTGACCCACCCGTCGTTCGGGGTGGTGAAGACGTATCTGGCCCGGGTGGCGGGACCAGTCGGCCGGGACGTCGGTCGGCGGCTGCGCGCCGGGGTGGAGCTGGACGACGGCCCGGCGCGGGTGGACGCGTTCTGGGTGGTTCAGCAAGACGGCACGCGCGCTCTGGTTGAGGTTTCGCTGCACGAGGGGCGCAACCGCATCGTGCGCCGGATGCTGGCCGAGGTCGGACACCCGGTGCTGGCGCTGGTACGCACCGCGTTCGGCCCGATCCGGCTCGGCGGGCA
>WQZC01000212.1 GCA_009780925.1 Actinomycetes bacterium
AGGACATCGGCGCTGGTGCCGTGGTAGATGGGCAGGTTCACACCGATCTTTGGTATCGCTATCGTGCCCATGACCCCGGACGGGTCGAAGGCGAGAACCTTGAGGTACTTCTGCACGTCGGCCTGATTGGCGTTCGCGGTGGTGTCCGAGTTCGGGTCGCCGACCACCCCGCCCGTGCCCAGCGACTTGTTGTAGTCGCGCGCCGTTTGGAGTTCCTGTTGGACCTGCGCCGACGGCATCTGCGCCACCCGTTGCGCATAGTTGTGGATCACGCTTTGGTGGGCGCGGTCGCTGTACCAGTTGCCGGCCCAGGGGTACATCATGATGCCGATTCCGGCCAGCGCCACCAACACGACCAAGATCCGGGTGATCGGCCAAGACGTGGTCAGCCGATGCAGCCGAGAGCTGCGCGGCCGGTAGCCAGGCGCGAGCCCCCGACCCGGCCCGGGAAAGCCTGGTCGGCCGGCCCGGCGGTCCGGCGGCGCCCAACCGGGGGCCCGCCGCCCCGCTCCGCGTGGCGGCGGGCCCATGCGGCGCGGATAGCCGGGCGCGTATCCGGGCGCGTACGCGGACGCGAACGCCGGCTCCGGCATTGCGCGCAGCCCACCGACCCGCGGCGCGCGCCCGCCAGGGGCGCCCGCCATCGCGCGTTGCCAAGGGTCCGGCCGTCCGGTGCGCGCGCTGGCGCGCATGGCTGGACCTGACCACGCGTCGGCGCGACCGGTGGCATTCCCGCCACCAGGGAATCGGCGGCTCATTCGCGGCCGGCCCCGAGTCGTTGCCGCCGGGAGAACGAAGACGACGCCGCGGCCTGCCCGGCGGTCGCCGCCGGCCCGATGCCAGAGCCCCCGACCGCGCCCGAGCCGTCGGTCGGGTCGACCGATGCAGCGCGATTGACCGAGCCAATGTCATTGCCCGACCCGGGCCAGCGCCCAGCCGGGCGCGACATGACCTCGGTGTCCCCCACACACGGCAGGATAACGCAGTGCGCCGTATCCGCCGCCCGCGCCGAAGCGGTGGCAGCTAGCCCGGGCCGCGCGCCACGCGGCGCGGCCGCGCGGGACCGGCTCCAGACCGGCGCGCGCGTGCCCAAGCGCCCAGCAACGCTCAACAGCGACACAAGCTCTACTCCCATGGAGTGGACGACATGACAAAGCCGATCACCGGCTACCTTGTTCAGACGCGCGAACCGGCCAAGCCTGACGAAGAACTAACATCAACTACACGACAGAGTCGAGCGTGCGCGCAGTGGCGCGGTATCGTACGGTTTCCGATGGCTTGCCCCATCGCCCCGGTCGTCCGCTGGCCCGGCTGTCTCCCGGTGGGAGCGTGCGGCGCGCCCGACCCGGATCAACGCAGCTCAACGATCCCCGACCGGCCGCGCAATGTCGCGACCAGCGCGGCCTTTCGGCCGGCGCGCACCTCAACGTCGACGCCCAGCGCGCTGAGCGCTGCCGCTAGCACCGCCGGATCCGGGTGCTCGACGCGCACCGCTTCGAGGCTGAGACCGGTGGGCGCCGACGCGGCGGGGTGCGGAGTGTCGCCCCAGTCGATCAGGAACGGGATCACGCCGGCGGCACGGGAGTTGCTGGTCAGCCGCCAACGCAGCATGGAGCCATCCGCCGCGCGGCGGGCTCCCCCGATCACCTCGCCCACGTCGATGCCAGCGGCGCGAGCGCGCGCCGCGGCCGCGTCGATGTCGTCCGTGCCCACGGCCCAGCCGACCAGTCCCGCCGCCCGGATGCCGTCCACGCCATACGGGCGCGGCGCCGCCGGTTCTGGCTGGGCGGGGTCAGGCGCGATGAGCTCGAGGTAGACGCGCGGGCCGAGCGACGCCAACGCGTTGTGCGTGCCCTGCCCGACGTGCTGGCCACCACCGGTGGCGCGCACTCCGAACCGTCGCTCGATGTCGTCCACCGCGTCAGCGAGCCGCGGGGCGGCGTAGATCAGATGGTCGATCGACATCACATCGAGGCACGTTAGCCCCGAGTCGGCGCTGACCCGCGCGGTGACCGCCACCCGGGCTCAAGCGTGCCGGGTCGCGCCACGGAAGGGCCACCAGTCCGCAGCTGGTCGTGTGCCGTCACCGAACCGCGTGCAGCAGGCGGACCAGACGCATCGGGTGAAGGGCGTCGCGCCGGTCCCAGAACCCCGCCGGCACCGCCTGCGCCTCGTCCACCGACCGCGCCACCCGCCAGCCGGCGTCGGCCAGCCAGCCGGTGACCTCGTCGGGAGAGGGCACGCACCGCCAGGGCTCCCGGCCTCCCATCGCGCCGGCCAGCGCCTGCGCGTAGCGACGCCCAGCCGCGTCCCGATCCCGGGCCGGAAGGATGTGGTCGAAGACCAGCGCCGTCCCGGCGGGGAGACCGGCCAACTGCTCGAGGACGGCCCGCGCTTGGCTCGCGGGAAGATACATGCTCCCGCCCAGCCAGGCGACGAACACGGGCCGGCCGGGGTCCAGCCCGCTCGCGACAAGCCTTGCCAGCAGGTCACCGCCCGCCAGGTCGGCCGGCACCGCCCGACACGGATCGGCGACCATCGCCTGCTCGCACACCCTGGCCCGCCACGCCAGCACGTCGGGCAAGTCAACAGCCCAACAGCGCGCACCCGGATCGAGCCCGGCAAGCTGATCAAGGCCCGCCGCCAACAGCACACACTCACTGAGCCGGCTTGCCCGCAGCGCGTCGGCGGCAAACTTGGCGCGCGCGCACGCCGACAACCGCGCCGCCGCCAGCACCGGCTCGCGCGGATGGGCCAGGTGATAGTCCAGCGGAGACGCGGGCATCGACCGGCAGATCCGTGACGCCACATCGTCGACCAGCAGGTGGGGCGGATCATCGACAAGGGAGTGCGCGGCCCGGGCCGCGGCGGCCATCAGCGCCGAGACGCTGGCCGGAGACTCGTTTTCCACCGCAACTAACTACCACATTCCAGCCACCGGCCGGGCCAGGGGCGGCGACATGCCGCTGTCCGCCCGGTGCCGACACCCCACCGCCCTCGCCCACGCGGCATCCGCGATGCTCATCACCGGCGACTCCGAAGCGGGGAACGCGTCCAAACCGCACAGAAACACAACAACATATCGGCGCGTTGATGCTATGATGCAGATATGGCGAAGATGCGGACGACGGTGACACTCGACGACAGGGTGCTCACCGCAGCGCGCGTGCGCGCGGCCCGCACCGGCAAGTCCGACAGCGAAGTCATCGAAGACGCCCTGCGCAAGATGCTCGGCTTAGATCTGCTCGACCGGATGTGGGCGGATGCCGACCTTCCCGAAGATGAGGCGATGAGTCTCGCACTGGCGGCGCAGCAAGCCGTCCGTGTGCACCGGGGCTGACCCGCTCGTGCGCGCCGTACTTGATCCCAACGCGCTGGTCTCCGCCGCGCTGTCGCGTGCCGGGACGCCGGCGAAACTCCTGCGAGCCTGGCTAGACGGAGCTTTCGAGTTGATCGTCTCCGCGCAGCTGCTCGACGAGCTGACTCGCGTCCTGGCCTACCCAAAGATCGCCAGCCGTGTCTCCGAACAAGACGCGGATGAGTACGTCGCGCTGCTGTCCGGCTATGCCATAACCGTCAGCGACCCTCCCGGTCCCCCGACAGTGCGCTCGACCGACCCAGACGACGACTACCTCATCGCCCTCGCCCACGCGGCATCCGCGATGCTCGTCACCGGCGACTCCGACCTGCTAGTGCTCCGCGACCGCATCCCAGTGCGCACCCCAGCCGAGTTCCACGAACTACTGGGCTAACCGAAGCCAACTCGCGGTGGCCCCACAAGACCCCCTGGAAACCAGGCCCACAGCCATCCCAGGGCACGCTACTTCGGGCTAGTCAACAGACGCCGATGACCCGCGACAGCTCTTGGCCGGAATCGACAAGTCTCACGTCATCGAGTCCCGCTGGCAGATGAGCACGCTGAGATTCGTCGACGACGCAAGTCGGGCCGCCCGCCGGCAGGATCACCCACCCAGCCGCCGGTGCTCCTCGTACCAGCAGATCCCAAGGCCGCTCGCCAGTGACGTGATTGACCATAAGGCGGTTGCCATCGAGGTATGCGTCTGCCGAGCCGTCGCCGCACTCATTGAGGTCAAGGCCGCAGCCGGTGGGTACCCCTCGACGGTGTTGGAGTCGCTGGGCACGCTGGCCAACCGGCCGGGGGCGGCGTCCTGGTGTTCGGGCTGGATGAGTCAGCCGGGTTCGGTGCTTGCGGCATCTATGACGTGCAGCTGCTCAAGCAGCGCCTTGGTCAGGACGCGCAGTCGTTCGTGCCTCCGGTGCGGCTGTCGATCGCCGATGCGACGGTGGAGCCGCAGCCTGTCGTTATCGCCGAGATCGCTGAGTGTGATGCGGCGTTTAAGCCCTGCACGGGCTCGGCAAGCCACTGGGCGACTCGTCGATATTCGCGGTCGCCCGGGTCATCTGCCACTTCGATACCTGCGCTGGCTGTTCGCGGTTGCCTAGACGCTGACCGCTTCGGCCATGATTTCGTCGCGGACAACAGGTCGAAGGCTCTCCGGTGTCCCTATGTCAACGCGGGTGCCGAGGATGTCTTCTAGGTCGCAACCCAGGCTGAGTAGGTCCATCGGCGTCGCCGAAACATCCAAGTCGACCAGGAAGTCGACGTCGCTGCTGTCGGTGTCCTCGCCACGAGCGACCGAACCGAACACCCGAAGGTTCGAGGCCCGCCGGTCAGCCGCCGCAGCGATCAGCTCGCCACGACACGCAACGACACGCCTGCCCAGCGAAGAACGCGGCTCGAACGTGGCCATGACACCAGATTACCGGTGACAACCAGCGCGCCA
>WQZC01000213.1 GCA_009780925.1 Actinomycetes bacterium
CCAGCCCGCCGGTTCGGTGGTCGTGTACGCCTCCGATTACCCGGGTGCGCTCGAATTCGACGCGGCGCAACCGTTCCCGGTGCTGCGCCACCCCGGCGGGATGCTCCTGCCGACTCCGAGCGCCCGTCGACGGGTGGTCGCGGCCGCGCGTGAACATGGCTGCGCCGCGGTGTGGTTCGGCGCCGCAGCGCCGCTGGCGTTGCTGGCTCCCGCGCTTCGGCGGGCGGGCGTGGTGCGGATCGTGGCCACCACCCACGGCCATGAGGCGGGCTGGGCGCTGCTGCCCGGCGCGCGCCAAATGCTGCGGCGCATCGGTGATGGCTGCGACGTGGTCACCTATCTCGGCGGGTATTTCCGCCAGCGGCTCGCACCGGCGCTCGGGCCGCATCCGGAGCTGGTTCAGCTCGCCCCCGGTGTCGACGTCGACACGTTCCATCCCGGTGTCTCGGGCGCCGAGGTGCGGGCGCGGCACGGCCTGGCGGGCCGGCCGGTGGTGGTGTGCGTGTCCCGCCTGGTTCCACGCAAGGGCCAGGACACGCTGATCCGGGCGCTTCCGGCGATCATTGGTGCGGTGCCGGGAACGGCGCTGCTGATCGTCGGTCGCGGCCGCTATGCGGGCGCGCTTCGCCGGCTGGCCGAGCGGGTCGGTGTCGCCGAGGATGTGATCTTCACCGGGGGAGTCGCCGAGGGTGAGCTCGCGGCGCATTTCGCCGCTGGCGATGTGTTCGCGATGCCTTGTCGCACCAGGCGGTTCGGGATGGACGTCGAGGGCTTGGGGATTGTCTACCTGGAGGCGTCGGCGCTCGGGCTGGCGGTGGTGGCGGGCGATTCGGGCGGCGCGCCGGACGCGGTGCGCGAGGGGGAGACCGGCCGGGTCGTGCCGGGTCGGGACGTGGCGGCCGTCGCCGAATGCGTGAGCGAACTGCTGGCTGACCCGTCCGCGCGGGCAGCCCTCGGCGCGGCCGGTCGCCAATGGGTGCGCGACCAGTGGCGGTGGGAACACGTCGCGACGCGGCTGCGCGCGCTGCTGGACCAGTGAGCGCGCGGTCCGACTGGCCCGGCCGTGCCGCGCGGCGGTAGCCTCACGCCATGGCTGAGCAGTCGATCCAGACGATCACGGTGGACGCGGACCCGGCGAGGGTCATGGCGGTCATCGCGGACTTTCCGGAATACCCGCAATGGGCTGGCGCGGTCAAGAAGATCGAGGTGCTGGCGGACGGCCCTGGCGGTCGCGCCGAACGGGTGCGCTTCGTGATCGACGCCGGCATTTTCCGTGACACCTATGAACTGGCCTACACCTGGGCTGGCGACCGCAAAGTGGAATGGCGCTTGATCTCAGGGCAGATGCAGAAGGAGCAGGAGGGGTCCTACACCCTTGAGCCGGTTGCCGAGGGGACCGAAGTCACCTACGCGCTGAGCGTCGAGTTGGCGATGCCGATGCTTGGCATGATGAAGCGCAAGGCCGAGCGGATGATCATGGACACGGCGTTGAAGGACCTCAAGCGTCGGGTCGAAGGCGACAGCGAGTGAGCATCGCAGGCCCGTCAGGGCTGAGGAGCGGAGCGAGCGCGGGGTTGGCGCGGGTTGGCTGAGGCTTCGTGACTTCGCTGGCGATTGGGGTCGATATCGGTGGCACCAAGATCGCCGCTGGGGTGGTGGACGAGGCGGGCGCGATCGTCGACACGACGCGGCGGCCGACGCCGAGCACTGACGTGGCCGAGACCGAGCGGGTGATCGCTGACGCGGTGGCCGAGCTGCGGTCCCGACATGAGGTGGTGGCGGTTGGGGTGGGCGCGGCGGGATGGATCGCGAACGATTTGGCCACGGTGTTGTTCAGCCCGCATCTGGCGTGGCGCGATGAGCCGTTGCGCGCGGCGCTGGCCGATCGCATTGGCGTCCCAGTGACCGTGGAGAACGACGCCAACGCCGCCGCGTGGGCGGAGCACCGGTTCGGGGCGGCCCGGGGCGCGGATGTGGTGGTGGCGGTGACGCTGGGCACCGGCATCGGGGGCGGCCTGGTCGCCCATGGCTCGCTGTATCGGGGCGCGCACGGGGTCGGCGGCGAGTTCGGGCATATGACCGTGGTGCCTGACGGGCGGCGCTGCGCGTGCGGCAACCGCGGCTGCTGGGAGATGTATGCCTCGGGCACCGCGCTGGCGCGGGACGCCCGGGAGCTGGCTGAGGCGTCGCCGGTGGCGGCGCACCGGATGCTGGCGCTGGTGGGCGACGACCCGGACCGGTTGACCGGCCCAGTGGTCACCCAGGCGGCCCGGGATGGGGATCCGGCCGCGCTGGGGATTTGCGCGGCGATGGGCCGCTGGCTCGGGCTCGGTCTGGCCAATCTCGCCGCGGTGATCGACCCGACGGTGTTTGTGATCGGTGGCGGGTTGTGCGCGGCGGGCGACCTGTTGCTCGCCCCGGCCCGGGACGCGTTCGCGCACGCGTTGGCCGGTCGGGGCTTCCGCCCGATGGCGCGGGTGGCGGTCGCCGCGCTGGGACCGGCGGCTGGCCTGGTGGGCGCAGCCGAGCTGGCCCGTCGCGCGGCCCAGGCTGGGACCGTGTCCGCGCCCAGCGCGCGCTGAGGCGCCGACGAGGCGCGCTGGGGCAGAATTCCGGCTATGCCAACCTTGCGCTTGCTCACCTACAACGTGCGATCGCTGCGCGACGACAATGCCGCGCTGGCCCGGGTGATCCAGTCCGTCGAGCCGCACGTGGTGTGTGTGCAAGAGGCGCCCCGGTTCGCGCGCTGGCGGTCCAAGCGGGCGGCGCTGGCCCGCCGTTCGGGTCTGGTCGTGGCGTCCGGGATCCGCGACCCGGCGAACATGTTGTTGTGCTCGCTCGCGGTCGATGTGCTGGCCGAGCATCCGATCGCGCTCGGCAAGCTGCCCGGCGACGGCGAGCGATTCGCCCGCGGCGCGACGCTCGCGGTGCTGCGGTTGGGTGGGTGCCGGGTGGCGGTGGCCAGCGTCCATTTGGATCTGCGCGAGGGATCCCGCCAGCGCCACGCGGCGGAGTTGCGCGCGGCGATCGCCGCGCGGATCGACGACGACATCCCGGTGGTCATCGCCGGGGACATCAATGACGATCCTGGCTCGACCGCGTGGCAGTCGCTGGAGCGGCAGGGCCGGGACGCGTGGGTCGCCGCTGGGACCGGGGACGGGTTCACCTCGACGGCGGCGCGCCCGCGCCGCCGCATCGACGCGGTCTTCGTCGACCCACGGCTGCGGGTCGTGTCCGCGAGCGTGCCCGACCAGCCCGATGTTCGAGTCGCCAGCGACCATCGTCCGGTGTTCGCCGAAATCGAGTTGTGCGCCCCGAGACAGTGCCCCGCCTGAGTCCCGCTGAGCCGAGTGGTGAGGTTCGGGCTGGTGCGGCGAAAAGTGCCCGCCAGCGCGAATCAATCGAGATCCGGGCACAGCCGGAGGGTTTCGTCGACGTGCCGGAGTTCGCCGGGCGCCAGCCGGCCTCGGTGGTGGCGGAGGTTCCGTCACAACGGCGACAGTCACCGGTCCCAGCCGGCTGATGAGCGGATTGGTCGTCAGGACCGCGCACGGGCGTGGACCGACCGGCTGGGGGGAACTGAACGTCCCAGACCTCGCCCCTGAACACGGTCAGCTGATCGTCTCGGCGGCGATCCGGTCGCCGATGGCGGCGACATCGCTCATCGGTGCCCCGTCGGCGCCGACCCGCGTCACCAAGTGGCCGGCAGTCTGTTCGCCGCCCACATTGATGAAAAATCCACCATCGGGCCGGTCAGCCAGGCCGAGGTGCTGGTCCGGGCCGCGCGCGAAGGCCGTGACGAAGAGATGGCCTCCGACATCGATGCGCTTGGCATCGCCGTGACCCCGATGCCAACGGATGCTGGCCGCCGGCTGGCAAAGCTCCGTGCGGCCACCGCTGCCAAGATGCCGGACTGTTGCGTGTTGCTCACCGCCCAGCAGGCGGATGCGTCGGTCGCCACCTTCGACGACCGTCTCCGCCGCGCGGCCGAAGGCCTGGGGATCAGGGTGCTGCCGTGCTGACCCGCAGCGACGTTGAGCACATATGTCGGCGCGCGACACGAGTGCTCTTGCCTCTTGGCCCGGCGCCTGGCCGCCTACCAGAGGACGCTCAGTGCGGGAACGTTGGCGAACTGGCTGTCACGAGAGACGAGCGTGTTCTGCTGGATCAGCGTCTGTGCGGCGAGGATTCTGTCAAACGGGTCGGAGTGCTCCCAGTTGAGCAGGCCGGCGCGCTTGGCGTGTGCGGCGCTCACGTCGAGGTGTTGTGCGCCGAGGCGCTTCATCACCTGCGGCAGATCCTCAAGCAACGGTTCGGCGTCGGGCCACTTGCCGGACTTGATCTTAATCGCCATCTCCCAAACGCTGGCCGCCGACAACAAGATCGTATTCTCCCGCGACGACAGAGCCTCGCGGGCAACGGCGCTGAGCCGGTCCGGACTGCTGACGGCCCAGACGAAGGCATGCGTGTCGAGTAGAAGCGTCGGCATTCCGCTACATCCAGCCGTCGAGATCATCGCTGGCCAAGGGCGCGAAGAACTCGTCGGGAATATTGCCGGGCATGAAGCCCAGCTCGCGCCGCGACGGAGGGGTCACCGGGGTCAACTCGACCAGTGGCGTGCCCGCCCGTGCGATTAGGACGCGCTCACCGGCGACAGCCGCGTCCAGCAGTTCGGAGAACCTGGCTTTGGCCTCGCCAACATTCATGGTGATGGTCATGTTGGTCAAGTCTACATAGTCATGTCCACTTCGGCGCCAACCCGTCTCGACCGC
>WQZC01000214.1 GCA_009780925.1 Actinomycetes bacterium
GCCCGCGCCCGTCAGCGAGCTCGCCGCCGCCCAAGGCGATGCGCCGCGCGCCACCGGTGATGCCCGTGCGGGAGCCGCCGTCGCCCGCCGACAGCCCGCGCCCGCCAATGGGCCGGCCGTGGACCCGCTCGGGCTTCGCGATCAGCTCATCGTCGAGCTGCTCTACGCATCCGGCATGCGCGTCGGCGAGCTCGTCGGCCTGGACATCGATGACATCGACGCCGAACGGCGGGTGGCGCGCGTGCTGGGCAAGGGCCGCAAGGAGCGCTCCGTGCCGTACGGCGTGCCCGCCGCGCGGGCACTGGACGCCTGGCTGCGCCTCGGCCGCCCGGCGTTCGCCACCGAGCGCAGCGGACCCGCGCTGCTGCTCGGCGCGCGCGGCGGACGCATTGACCAGCGAGTGGTCCGGCAGGTGGTCCACGATCGGGTCCGGGCCGTGCCGGGCGCGCCCGATATGGGGCCGCACGGGTTGCGGCACACCGCGGCCACCCATCTGCTCGAGGGTGGCGCCGACCTGCGGGTAGTGCAAGAACTGCTCGGCCACGCGAGCCTGGCGACCACCCAGCTGTACACGCACGTCTCGGTCGAGCGGTTGCGCCGCGTCTACGCGCAAGCTCACCCACGAGCCTGAGCCAGCGCCGCCCCCAAATACCGCCGCCCCGGGGTTGGGTCGCCCCGAGCCTGAGCCAGTGCCGCCCCCGTGGTGCGCCGCGCACGGGTCGGGCCACCGCGAACCTGGGCCAACGCCACTGCAAGCGGTCGCCAATCACGGATCGGGCCAGGGCAACAGCCGCACCGGACCGAGCGGTCGCAGCAGCGACAGCGGGTCGACGTAGACCGAGCCGCGACGGGCCCCCCAGTGCAGGCACCCACTCGGGCAGCTGACGTGCTCGCCGGACACCTGGCCGAGCGGCGTTCCCGCGCTGACCACCTGACCGACCGCCACGGCCGGCACGAGCGGCTCGTACTCGGTGCGGATCCCGTCCGGATGGGTGACCACCACCACGCCGCGGCCCGCGACCGGGCCGGCGAAGCTGACCTGTCCGTCGCCGGCGGCCAGCGCCAAGCCGTCTGCCGGCGTGAGCAGGTCGACGCCACGGTGCCCCGCCGCGTACGGGCTGGGAGGAGATTCGAACGGCCGCAGCACCACCAGCGCGCCGGACACAGGGGGCCGGTAGCGTCCCACCGCCGCCGCGCCCGGACCGGTTGCCGCCATGCCCGGGCCGGTGGCCGCGATCCGTCCCAGGTCCGGCCCCGCCCGCGCCCAGTCGGCCCCGTGCGCCGAAGCGGCGCCAGCCAACAGCGGCGCCGCCACCAGCGCGGCCACCGCCACCACACGGTGCGCGCGAGCGGTCATGCTCCGAGCCTCGCGCTCAGAGTGCCCCGAGCGCCACCGCCGGAGCGGATCTGTGGACGACGGTCCGCGCCATCCACAGCCCGTCGCGATCCATGGCCCGTCGTCATCCAAAGCCCGTGTGATCCAAAGCCCGTGTGATCCAGAGCCGCCGTGGTCGGCGGGCCCCATCACGGGTCGCCGGAGCGTGAGGGGGCGGCCCATACTGGGGTCGTGGCGAGCCCAGGGGCCGGAACGGCGTTGCTGATCATCGACATGCAGGTCGCGGTGGTGCGCGGCAGTCCTGATCTCGGCGCCGTGGTCGAGCGCATCAACCAGCTGCAGCGCCGCGCCCGCGCCGCCGGGGCGCCGGTGGTCTACATCCAGCACCACGACGCGGAAGGCGAGCTCGTCCGCGGCGAGCCGGACTGGGAGCTCGTCGCCGGCCTGGACCGGTCGGCGGGAACCGTGGTGGCGAAGACCTATCTGGACCGCTTCGCAGGCACCGAGCTGTTGGCGGTGCTCGCCGCCCACGGCACGACACGACTGGTGTTGACCGGAGCGGCGTCGAACTACTGCGTGTACACAACGGCGCTGTCGGCGGTGGCCAGGGGCTTCGCAGTCACCCTCGCGCGCGACGCGCACCTCACCGATGACACCTCGGTCGCCGACGCGTCGGGGGCGGCCCTGCCCGCAGCCGCCGTTTCCCAGTTCATCAACGACGAGGTCGCTCGTTTGGACGGCCCCGGCCGGCTTGTGGAAGTCGTTCCCGCGACCGAGGTGCGGTTCTGATCGGCGCGACCGCGGGGCCGGCCCCGCGGATTGGCGAGCGGCGCCGCCGGTGCCCGCCGGTGCTCGTCGGCCTCGGGAGCGTTGGATCCGGCCGCTAACGCAGCGCGAGCAGGCCGACCAGCAACACGGCGCTGTTGACGATCTCGATCACGCCGACGACGGCGGCCTTCATGCGCCGCCTCGGCAGCGCCAGCGCCCGGACGAAATAGAGCGCGAACGGCGCGGTCAGCCACCAGCACAACGCCCCGGCGGCGACAACCGCCGCGCCGTGGTACGCGCCGGACGCGACCCGGTAGCCTCGGCTGTCGCGCTCGCGGATCATGGTCTTGACGTACAGCACGGTGCCGGCGAAGTAGAGCAGGCAGGCCGCGAACCCCGACCAGGAGGCCGCGTCCAACCGCCCGCTGGCGAGCCGGTGGACCACCAGGAGCATGGCGCACGCCGGGATCACCGCGATGACGCCGTTGACCAGCGCGCGCTCCTTGTTCCACGCCGCGAAACCAGTGTTGATCAAGACGAAGGGGGCCATTGCCGCCGCGGCGGCCATCAGCCAGGGCCGGGCGATCGCGAGCGGGACCGCGAGCGCGACGAACAACACCCCGAACCAGGCGAGCGGGGCCAGGTGCCGGTTCGCCGCCTGCGGCCGGCGGGACACCCGTCGCAGCCGGATGAACTGTTGCGCGTGATACGCGGCCGCGTAGCTGAGCAGCCACGCCACCGCCAGTGGCAGGTCGCACCAATCGGCGCCGCCGAGGATCATGCCGCCGATGAACGGGACCACCAGCATCGCCCACGCGCCATGCTGCTGCGGCACCCACAGCCGGACGGTCCGCCGCGCCCCCCGATGCTCCTCGCCCACGCCAGTCAGTCCATCCGCCGGCCGGCCAACAGGTTGGCCGCCTCTTGACGCTCGTGCGCGGTCGGGTTGTAGGTGTAGTTGACCCAACCCGCGCCCAATTGGAGCGCCCCGGCGTCGGCGATTCGATCCAACTCGTTCCAGCCGCCCGCGTCTTTTTCCATGGCGTTGATGTCGCCGCCGTAGATCCGGCACTGCAGCACATGCATGTACTCGTGCCGCACCACGTCCAAGATCAGGTTTGCTGGGGTGGACGGGCTGACCCACACCTCGCAGCTGTTGAGGTTCGTCGCCCCCCAGGAGTGGTGCCCGGCGAGCTCGTAGGGATGGAACACCGCGCCGTTGCCGCCCCCCGGCAGCTGCCGGACCGCGTTGGCCACCTCCGCGGCGAAGCCGGTCGGCCCCGATCCGCCGGCCGGGGCGGCGGGCGGCCCCGGAGGGGCTTGCGCGGGCGCCGGGTTGGGCGCCGCAGCGGGCTGCGCGCCGAGCGTCGCACCGGAATCTCCCTCGGCGCTCGGTGCCGGCGCGGGCTGCCAGTTCATCGCGGGCGCGGCTGCGGCGGCGGGGATCGGCGAGGACTTGCCGCGCGCGGAGACCGGCTTGGTTGTCGTTGATCCGGCGGCCGTCGTGGTCGCCGGCGGCGTGGCGGCTGGCGTCGGCTGGGTGGTGGTCTCGGTCGTGGTGCCGCCGAGGACGGGCAACTGGCCGCCCAGTGGGTCCGAGCCGGCGGACCAAGTGAGTGAGGCCTGGCCTTTGCCGGCGACCGGAACGGACTGGGCGGCGCCGACGCGCACCGCACGATCAGTGCCGGTGGCGGGCGGTTCGGACCCCGCCGTCACCCCCGCCGACGCGCCGGCCTCCTCAGCGGTGGCCGCGCCAGCGCGGGGGGCCAGGAGCCCTGAGCCCGCGACGATCACAGCGGCCAGCGCCATGAGCGCGGTGAAGTCCCGCCAATGCCGAGGTCGAAGTTGCGCCCGCATACCCATCCTTTGCGTTGCCCCGGAATCGATCAGACTGAATGATCGGCTCCAAGACACATTCGACCATTTGCCGCGCCGCGTGTCCAGCGACGATCGGGGCGGGTCAGCGAGCTCACACCGGTGAGAGGCTCGCCAGCGCCGTGGCGGGCGCGCGCAAGAGTGGCGGAGGCCTGCGGCTGGCGGGTCTAGAACAAACCGCAGGCCTCCGCGTCGGGACTGCGGACACCGACCCCCGGACGCGCGAATCGGGTGGTGCTCCGCCTGGGGTCAGGCGCGGCTTGGGTCAGGCACGTCCGGGGCTGGTGCGGCTTGGGTCAGTGTGCGAACACCGGGACGATCTGCGCGCGGGCCAGGGTGTGGAAGACCAGGTTGAACGACACCGCGGCGGCGCTCGCGTCCGCGTCCACCCCGAGTTGGGGAACGTCGACGGCGTGCACCACGAAGAAGTAGCGATGCGGGCGGTCACCGGGAGGCGGGTACGCGCCGCCGTAGTCGCGGCTGCTCCAGTCGTTGCGCACGTGGAACGCGCTGCCCGGCAGTGGCGCGCCCGCCGCGCCGGCGCCGGCGGCCAGCTCGGTCACGTCGGCCGGCAGATCGACCAGCACCCAGTGCCAGAACCCGGACGGGGTCGGGGCGTCGGGGTCGAAACAGGTGACCGTGAAGCTCTTGGTCTCCTCCGGGAAACCGGACCAGGCCAGCTGCGGGGAGGTGTTCTCCGCGCCCGGCTCGGCGCCGGGGTAGATGAAGGCCGTGGCCAGTTGCTGGCCGTCGGCGACATCGGAGCTGGTGACA
>WQZC01000215.1 GCA_009780925.1 Actinomycetes bacterium
GGCGAGAGGAGCGACCGCTCGCGGTTGCTGCCGAGCCGATTGAAGCTGTCGCGGCGCGCAGCGCCAACCACAGCGATTGAGGCGAGAGGAGCGACCGCTCGCGGTTGCTGCCGAGCCGATTGAAGCTGTCGCGGCGCGCAGCGCCAACCACAGCGATTGAGGCGAGAGGAGCGACCGCTCGCGCAGGGGAGTTCAGCGACGTTTAGTAACGTGATCGACGTGCCGCCCGCTGATGCCTCGACCGCGACGCGGCCCGATCCCAACGACGGCTCCCCCACCGACACGTTGGGTGAGGACGCGCCCGGGCCAGCAGCATCCATCGCGCCGCCGCACCGACCGTCGCACTGGCGCGGGTTGACTTGGCCGCGCCAGGCCTGGTGGGTGGAGATCATCGTCATCGTCTTCGGCTACGCGCTCTATGAGGTGGTGCAGGGCGCGGCTCCGTGGCGGCACGGCGCCGCGTTCCAAAACGCCGCGCGGCTGATCCGCTTCGAGCGATGGGCGCGCATCGACGTCGAGCTGACCGTAAACGGCTTCGTCAACGCGCACACCCCCCTGGCGCTGGTCACCGGATACTTCTACGACAGCCTGCACTACCTGATCACGCCGTCGGTGCTGTTGTGGCTGTTCTTGCGCCACCCAGCGGTCTACGGACGGTGGCGGTCCGCGCTGATCGTGGCCAGCGTCGGATCCCTGGCGGTGTTCTATCTCTGGCCGCTCGCCCCGCCCCGGATGGCCTGGCTGGGCATGATCGACACCCTGGCCGTGCACCACATCTTCGGCTCGGTCGAGTCGCACAGCGCGAGCGCGCTAGTCAACGATTTCGCCGCGATGCCCAGCCTGCACGTCGGGTGGGCGTTGTGGTGCGCCGCCGCTGTGGCGGGCACGCTGCGCGCGGCCTGGCGGCACCTGGTCTGGCTCTACCCGGTGCTGACCACGTTCGTGGTGATGGGCACCGGCAACCACTATTTGCTCGACGGGGTCGGCGGCGCGGTCGCGATCGGGCTCGGGCTGGCGCTCACCGCGCGACCGGCGCGACCGGCGCGACCGGCGCGGCCGAACTGAGCGAACCGGCCGCGCCCGTCCCGGCCCACGCTCAGCGAGGCCCAGGCGCCGAGCACAGCGACACCCACCGGAATCTCCGCCAAATACACGAACAGGCGGTAGAGCAGCACCGCCGCGGCGCTGGCGCCGGGATTCCCGCCGAGGGTCACCAGCAGGCCGGCGCTGGCCGCTTCGGCGATGCCCGTGCCGGCCGGGGTGACCACGGCGAGGGTCACCGCCCGCTCAACCGCGAAGGCGGCGAACGCCGCGCCCGGGCCCACTCCGACGCCGGTGGTGTGCAGGCACACCGCGAACATCGCCCACTGCAGCAGCACGTACCCGGTCATGCCGGTGGTCAGCCCGCGCCATCGGTGCCGGAACACCGCGCGCACCTGTTGCTGCACCGACCAGATCGGCTCCCCCTCGCCGTACCGACCCCGGGAGACCCGTAGCACCATCACGTCCAGCCGGCGCGCCCAGGACTGCGACACCAGCGCCCAGACCGTCAGCGCGACCACCACGAAACCCAAAGCGGCGGCGAAGTAGGCGCTGTGCCGCAGCAACGGCGCGGCGTTGGACTGCCGGCTGACCACCACCGCCGCGATCACCGGCAGCAGCATCTTGGTGACGATATTGATCACGTTCAGGACCGCCGCAGAGCCCGCGAACTGGCGCACTGAGAGCCGCCAGGAGCGCACCATGGCCAGATTCACCCCGGTGCCGACGACGCCGCCAAAGGGCAGTAGGTTGGCCGCGCCGCTGCCGGCCAGGTTCAGCGCCAGTGCCCGCCGGTGGGACAGCCCCGGCATGGACGAGGTCATCGCGATGGTGTAGGTGGCCAGGCCCGCGATCCACAGCGCGGCCAGGCCGAAAGCCGTGGTCGCGCTAATGCCCAACAGCTGGGTGCGCACGTCATGCCAGGTCGAGCCGGCCAGGTGCGGCACGAACGCGACCAGGCACGCCGCGCCGCCGACGGCCACGAGCGACGCGCCGATCCGCAGCACGCGCCGGCCGGTCATGGGTCCTATCTTGCCAGCCTGGTGGGGATGAGCGGATCACCGAGGGGCCGAACCGGCCGCGCGCCGCCGATCTCGACGAACCATTCGACCCCGCACGCCAACCGGAACAGCGGTTTCGGCAGCGCGAGCAGCAGCCCGACGGTGCGCGGCCCCCGGCCCCCCTCGGTCTGGCTGGTGTGGCAGGCCAGCGCGGCCCGCTTGGCGGCGAGGAAGCGCCGCACCGGCACCCGGTGGGTGATCTCCGCCCGGGCGCTGTACCAGGAGCCGATCCGTTCGGTCGCGGTGCCCACCGGCACCAGGCGCGCCCAGCCCAGCACCCGCAACGCCCGGGCGATCGCGGTCCGGTCCACGGTCGCGGCGAGCACGCGGGGGGTGCCGGTCAGCCGCGCCGCGGCCAACCCGGCGTCATGCACCCGGACGTGGTCGCGGTGGCCGTAGCCGCCGTTGGCGTCATAGACGATGAGCAGGTCCGCCCGCTCGGCGCGCAGGATTTCCGCGAGCCGTTCGGCGACCTCGGCCAGCGGGCGGGCCGCGAAACTGCCCGGGGCCGGCGCGACGCCCGCCGCAGAGCCGGAGTCGGGATAGCCCAGCTGCACCAGCCGCGCGCAGCCGAGGGCCTTCGCGCTTCGCGCCAGCTCGGCGGACCGGCGCGCGGCCAGCTCGTCCGGAGCGAACCCGGGACGGGTCAGCCCGGCGGCCCCCGCAGTGGCGGTCACCAGCACCACCCGGTGCCCGCGGGCGGCGAGCGCGGCCAGCGTCCCACCGGTGTAGAGCGCCTCATCGTCGGGGTGGGCGTGGAAGGCGACGATCACCCGTCGCGGCTGGATCATCCCGCCTCGACCGCCAGCTCGGGCGCGGCCACGGTTGGGTCGTCCGCGCCGCCCAGCGCGCGCTGATACAACCGTTCCACCGCGCGCAGCGCCACCGCGTCATCGATCGCCGGCGGCTCGCGCAGGGCGGTGCGGCGCAACCGGCGGCGCAGCTCGCCATCGCTGGCCAACGCGGTGAGCGCGTCGACCAGCTCGGCGTCGTCGCCCACCAGCAGGCCATCGACGCCGTCAGTGATGAAATCGGCCAGCCCGCTGTCGCGGAACCCCACCACCGGGAGCCCGGCGCAGCGCGCCTCCAGCGCCGCGATGCCGAACGACTCGCGGTGGGCCGGGGCGACGAACACGTCGCATTGGTGCAACAGCGACCGGATCCGTTCCGGGGGGAACTGCCCGGGCATGCGCACCCAGTCCGCCATCCGGTGCTCGCGCAGGTAACCCGTCAGCTCGGCCCGGCGGTTGCCCTCACCGACGATCGTGACGTCGACCGGCGCGCTTTCCGGCAGGCGCGCGCGCACTTGTTCCAGCACGCTCAGCAACGGGCCCACCCGCTTGCGTTTCGCCAACCGCCCGACGGTGACCAGATGGACCGCGCCGGAGGCGGCGGGCAGCGCTTCGGCCATCGCCTCGGCCGACGGCGGGCACCACCATTCGGCGTCAACCAGGTTGGGCACCACCGCGATGGGGCCGACGCGCGGCAGCAGCTGTCCGACCTGGCGGGACGCGACGGTGCTCACCGCGGACCAGGTGGCGCGCATCGGCGAGTTCCAGTACGGCAAGTTCGCCGCGAACAGCGCCAGCTTGGACGACGGCCACATCGAATGCACCGTGACCGCGACCGGGATGGCGCGGCGAGTGGCCATCTGGATCGCGTGCATGGCCAGCGGCGAGGCCACCGACATATGCACGTGCAGCACGGTGTCGGCGCGCGGCTCGGCCCGGGCGACGGCCAGCCCGCGCCGGGTCAGCCGGTTGAGCGCGAGCGGCGAGCCGAACACCCGCCACTGCGCGGGGCGCATCCGGATGACTTCGATGCCCTGCTCGATCGGTGGCCCGGGCACGGCGGTCACCACCGCCACCTCGTCCCCGGCGGCGCGCTGGTGGCGCACCAGGTTCGCCACCTGGCGCTCGATCCCGCCCACCCGCGGGGCGAACGAGTCGGTGAAATGAAGGATTCGCACGTGCCGTCGTCCCCTGGCTCAGTCCCGTGTCATTCCCGCGTCCCGCCCCGTCACTCGCGCTTCATCGAGCGAGACATCAGCTCGCCGACCACCTCGGACGGGTGCACCCCAGCGGAGCAGACCGCGTCCACCGCCAGCGTGATCGGCACCTCGACGCCGTGCCGGCGAGCCAGCTCCAACACCGCCCGACAGGACTGCACGCCCTCGGCGACTTGGCCGTGGGTGGCCTGGCTGGCCTGCGCCACCGACTCGCCGCGGCCCAGCCGCTCGCCGAAGGTCCGGTTGCGCGACAGCGGGGAGATGCAGGTGGCGGCCAGATCGCCCAAGCCGGCGAGCCCGGCGAAGGTTAGCGGGTCGGCGCCCAGCGCGGCGCCCAGCCGGGCGGTCTCGGCCAAGCCGCGGGTGATCAGCGAGGCCCTGCTGTTGTCGCCGAAACCCAGGCCCTGCGCCATCCCGCAGGCCAGGGCGATCACGTTCTTCACCGCGCCGCCCAGCTCACAGCCCACCACATCGGAGTTGGTGTAGGGGCGGAAATAGCTGGTCGCGCAGGCCCGCTGCACGGCGGCGGCCCGGACCGGGTCGA
>WQZC01000216.1 GCA_009780925.1 Actinomycetes bacterium
CGCCCGCGAGGATGGGCATCGGGCCGGTACCCGCCACGGCAAGGGCGCTAGACCGCGCCGGGCTCACCCTCGCCGACATGGACCTGATCGAGCTGAACGAGGCGTTCGCCTGCCAGGTGCTCGCTTGCGCCCAAGAGTGGGGCTTGGCGGAATCCGATTTCGACCGGGTCAACGTGAACGGCTCCGGGATCGCGCTCGGCCATCCAGTGGGGGCCACTGGCGCGCGCATTCTCGCCACCTTGAGCCGGGAAATGGTCCGCCGCGAAGCGCGTTACGGTCTCGAGACAATGTGCGTCGGGGGCGGCCAAGGCTTGGCCGCGATATTCGAGCGCGTCCGTTGAGCGGACCGTTACTGACCCACGCTCCTAGCTCGTCGCGGATGCGGACGGGACTGAGGCGGATGCGCGCCGGAGCCCCTGCGGCCAGGGCACGACCCTCGCGCCGGTGAGGCAGATTATCGCCACCACCACGGTGCCCCAGGTGATCGCGATCCCGCTGGCCGCCGTCTGCCCGGGCAGCGCCGTGGTGCACATCACCGCCGACAGGCCGGCGAGCCAAAGGGTGGTCCGCCCGTGGACCACGGTGGCCAGGCACACCAGGCCCCACAGCAGGTACCACGGGTACAGCACCGGGCTGAGCAGCGCCACCAGCAGCAGCCCCCAGCCGACCGTCTCGGCCAATCGGCGGCGCGGCGCGGTGACCAGCAGATAGCAGATGACGATGAGCGCCATGCCCAGCGCGGCGACCCGCCCGGCGTAGCTCAGGTCGGCGCTGGCGGCGGACGGCAGGACCCGGGCGAATAGGTGCGCGAACCACGCCGACGGGGCGATCGAGGTGTCGCCCAGCCCCGGTGTGCCGAGCGCGCGCAGCCACCCCCAGCCGTCCGGCACCATCACCGAGAGCACCAGCCAGGACGCGACCACGACCCCGGCGATCCGGGCCACTTCCGCGCGCAGCGCGTGCCGTGCCGTGCCGTGCCACATCTCCAGGGCGATGGCGAACACGACCAGCAGCGCGGGCCATTTCACCGCGCCCGCCGCGCAGCCGAGCATCAGCCCGACGTAGGGGCGGCCGCGCACCGCCGCGACCACCGCGGTGAGCATCACCGCGCACATGACCCCCTCGAAGTGAACCGCGGAGACGACGTTCAGCAGCAGCAACGGGTTGGCCACAGTGAGCAGCAACGCGGCCGGCAGCCGTTCGCGGGAGACCAACGCGGTGACGCCGAGCCCGATCACGACTACCCCAGCGACCGCGAGCACCCGCAGCGCGATCACCGCGCCGAGCGGCGAGTCACCGGACACGAGCACCGCGAGGCGCTCAATTGAGGTGGCCAGCGGGCCGTAAGGGCTGCGTTGGAACAGCCAGATCGCTGGCACGGCCTCCACCGTCGGCCCCCACTCGAGCGTCGCCGGGCTGGCCGTGTATGGAGAGTGGCCGCGCGCCGCCAACATCCCTTGCGCCACGTAACTGAACACGTCCGTGGACAGCAGCGGCGGGCCGATCAGCAGCGGGGCCGACCAGCACCCGGCCAGCGCCCACACCTCGCGCGCGCTCAGCCCCCGGCCGTCGTGGCCGCGTCGCAACGCCAGCAGCCAGCAGACGAGCAGCACCAGCAGCGCCGCGTCCAGCAGCGCGCCCGGCAGCGGGTCGCGCGCCGGGATCACCCCCTGTTTTCGCAGCAGGCCGAACCAGTCCGACAGCGCGACGGTGTTGGTGAGCGGCCCGATCTGGCCGCCGGCCACCATGACCACGCACGCGGCCAGCGTGCCGACCACCGCGAGCGGCGTGAAACCCGGGGTGCGTCGGGGCGCCAATGGCACCGGCGCGGCGTGCACCTGCTGTCAGCTCCCCACGATTCGCTGTCCAGACGCCCTCGCCGCGCGTTTGCCCCACAGGCGCGCCCTGGGCGACCCATCTTGGATGGTTCCTCGCCGATGACGGTACCGCCTGAGGGGCCGGTGCGGGCGTTACCACGGTCGGCGCGGCGTCGGGCGATATCGCCGGCGGGCCGATGGCTGGCGCGAGCCCCGCCGCTTCGGCGCGCGGGTGCCTCGCGGGCGCTTCGCTGGGCCATCGCCGGCTGCGCCACAATGGCGATGGCGGTGCCGCGGGACAGACTTGGAGGATCGGTGAGGGGCAGCGGACCGAATCGGGGCCTGTTCGGGTGGCTCCGGCGCGCCTGCCCATCGGTCAGCGAGATCGCGGCATGGGCGCGGCGTGACGGCCATGTGCTGCTCGCGATCGCGGGGTCCGTCGCGTTCATGATCGTTCGCCCCCCGGTGGCTGATTTGCAGGCGGCCGACGCGCGCGCCGCGGCGGCGGGCCGGGGCGTGGGATTGAGCTACTGGCTGTCGTGGTATTCGGGGTCCACCCCGGGCAACTATTCGGTGCTGGCGCCGCGGCTCACCGCCATCTTCGGCGTGACCACTTGCGCGGCGCTGTCGGTGGTGGTGATGGCGCTGCTGGCCCGGCCGCTGCTGGCCGGTGCCCGGCGCGCCGACGGGGCGGCGTATCTGCTGGTGGTCTCGGCGTTGGCGAACCTGTGGTGCGGGCGGGTGCCGTTGAGTATGGGCGCGGCGTTCGCGCTCGGTGGGTTGCTGGTCTTTCGCCGGCGCCGACCGTGGCTCGGTGGCGCGTTGGCCGGGGTTTCCGCGCTGTTTTCGCCGCTCGCGCCGGTGGGACTCGTGCTCGGGATGTCCGGGCTGGCGCTGACGCGGCCGGCGCGTCGCGGCGAGTTGGCGCGGTTCTTGCTGCCGATGGCCGTTGGGCTGGCGGTGCCGGCGGTCGCGTTCGGTGTGCCGGGGCCGATGTCGTTCCCGGCCACCACCCTGGCCTGGACGGTTGGCATCCTGGGGCTGGCGGTGTGTCTGCCGGCGCCGCGCCAGGTCCGGGTCAGTCTGGCGGTGGCGGTGCTCGCCGCGTGCGCGTTGTTCCTCATCCCCAACGGGGTTGGGGCGAACGTCTCCCGCTACGCGTATCTGGTGGCGCCGCCGTCGATCTGGGCTTTGGCCCGGGCGAAGGCCCGGGTGGTGGCGTTTGCGCTGGCGCCCGCGATCGCCTATTGCCTGTTCAACGTGGTGACCGACCAGATCAACGCGACGCATCCAGCCGCGCAGGAGAGTTTCTATCAGGGGTTGCGCACGGAGTTGTTGGCGCAGCCGGGGATCGCCAACCACCGGGTGGAGGTGGTGGACACGGCGACCCATCGGGCGGCGGCGGCGCTGGTGCCGGGGGTGTATTTGGCGCGCGGCTGGGAGGACCAAAGCGACGCGGCGGCGAACCCGATCTTTTATCAGGCGGGGGCGTTGACGGCGGTGAACTACCGGCAGTGGTTGGACAGTTCGGCGGTGGCGTGGGTGGCGGTGCCCAGCGCGCCGGCGAACCAGTATTTGGCTGAGGCGCAGTTGGTGACGGACGGGCTGAGTTATTTGCGCGAGGTGTGGCGCAATGACGACTGGCGGCTGTTCACGGTCGCTGATCCGCAGCCCATCGTCTCCGCGCCGGCGCGGCTGGTGAGCGCGGATGAGACGTCACTGGTGGTGGACGTGCCCATTTCGGCGACGGTGACGTTCCGGTTGCGGCCGTCGCGCTACCTTCAGTTGATCGGGCCGGGCGCGCCACCGGTGCAGCCGTGTTTGACCTCGGTGGACTTGGGCGCCGGGCCGGGGTTGACCGCGGCCGCGGTGCAGGCGTGGATCCAGCTGCCCGGCCGCTATCGGCTGGAGGCGCCGTTCACCATGGCCGGGCTGCTCGGCGGCGCGTGTTCCTGAGCCTCCTCGCGGTCGTCCCGCTGTGGGCCGGGGCGGCGGTCGGGGCGGTGAGCCGGGCGGTGGTCCCGCTGTCGGCCGGGGCGGCGATCGGGGCGGTGGTCCCTCCGGCGACGGGCTAGCGCGCGGGTGGCGCGCTGGGCGAGCAGCGCGGCCACCAGCAACCCGACCGCCACGATCCCGTCCAGCCAGTAGTGATTCGCGGTCGCGACCACCACGAAGATGGTCACCGCCGGGTGCGCCAGGATCAGCCAGCGCCACCGGCTCGGACTGATGGTGATCACCGCGACCGCCACCGCCACCGCCCAGCCGACGTGCACCGACGGCATCGCCGACATCTCGTCCGCGCCCATGCCCGACAGCGCCGCGTAGACCGACTGCCCGTACTTGGCGGCGGTGTCCACGAACCCGTAGCCGGCCGGCAGCAGCCGGGGCGGCGCGACCGGCACGAATTGGAGCAACAGGCAGCCGGCGGTGAGCAGCGCGATGGTGTTGCGCGCGCGCCGGTAGCGGTCCCGGTGCCGGGCGAACAGCCACAACAGCAGGGCGAACAGCATCGCGAAGTGCATCGTCGCGTAGTACAGGTTCGCCGCCTGGGCGAGCAGCGGATGCCCGGTGATGAGCCGCTGCACGTCCTGTTCGGCGGGCAGCCAGCCCCGCTCGGCGCGGAGCAGCCACTCCCCGCGCCGGACCGCGTCCCCGGTGCCCATCACTGAGAGGCTGCCCGCCAGCTGCCACAGCGCGTACAACACGGCGATGATGCCGGCCTCCCAGACGAACGGCGCGGCGGCCAGGGCCCAGCGTCGGCCCGTCCGCCGCTGGGACGACCCGCGCTGGGACGACCCGCGCCGGGACGACCCGCGCCGGGAC
>WQZC01000217.1 GCA_009780925.1 Actinomycetes bacterium
AACCTGACCTCGATCACCTCTCCGGGCGGTCTGGTGACGTCGATCGGTTATGACGCGGACAACCGGCCGACCAGGGTGACCGACCCGACCGGGGCGGTCACCGGTGTCGTGTATGACGCGGTGGGGCGGGTGACGTGGGTGACCGACCCGAACGGGCACCAAACCCACTACTCATATGACGCGGCCGGGAACACCGTCGCCGTGACCGACCCGAACGGGAACACCACCGGCTACGCCTACGACGCGGCCGGGAACATGACCGGCAGCACCAGCCCGCGGGGGGAGGCCACCGCCTTCGTCTACGACGCGCTGAACCGGGTGGTCAGCGCCACTGACCCGACCGGCGCGGTCACCGGGTACGGGTACGACGCGGCGTCGCAGCTGACGTCGGTGACCGACCCGACGGGGCGGGCGACGTCGTATGACTACGCGCCGGACGGGCTGTTGGCGGCGGTGACCGCGCCGGGCGGCGCGGTGACCAGGTACGCCCATGACGCGGCCGGTAATGTGACCGGGGTGACCGACCCGCGCGGCGGGACCGTCAGCCTGGCCTACACCCCGACCGGGCTGGTCGCCTCCCAGACCGATCAGAACGGGAACACCACCGCCTACGCCTACGACGCGGCGGGCCTGTTGGCCTCGGCGACGGACCCGGCGGGGGTCACCACCGCCTACCGGCACGACCCGAACGGGCTGCTCACCGCAGTGATCGACAACGCCGGCGGCGCGGGCGGCGCCGCGTCGGCCGATGTGACCACCTCGTATGGGTATGACGCGGACGGGCGGCTGACCTCGATCACCGCGCCGGGTGGCGGGGTCACGAGGTACGTCCTGGATGGGGCGGGCCGGGTCACCAAGGTGACCGACCCGCTCGGCCAGGTGAGCAGGTACGGCTACGACCCGGCGGGGAACCTGACGGCCTCGACCGACGGGAACGGCAATACGATCGCCTACACCTATGACCCGGCGGACCAGATCATCGGGCGGACGTCCGGGACCGACGCGCTGGTCCCGTCGGCCTACTCCTATGACGGGGATGGGCGGTTGACTGGGACGACCGACGCGATCGGCAACGCCTCCTACGCCTACGACGCTGCTGGGCGGCTGGTGACGGCGGTCAACGACCACGGCCTTCGGCTCGCCTACGGCTATGACGGGGCGGGGCGGCTGGCGTCGTTGACCTACCCGGACGGGCGGACCGCCACCTACGGCTATGACCGGGCGGGTCTGGTGTCGTCGCTGACCGACGCGTCCGGGACGGTGTCTTACGGCTACGACTCGGCGGGGGAGTTGACGGCGGTGGCGCGCCCGAACGGGACCGCCACCGCCTACACCTACGATCCGGCGGGGAATGTCACCAGAATCGACCACACCACCACCGCGAGCGGCGGGGGTGGTGTGGGGCCGGCGTCGGGTGGCGCGTCGCCGCTGGCCGGGCTGCCGGACACGACGGTGACGGCCCCGGCCGCCCAGTCGGTGTCGGCTCCGGTGGCGGTTGCGGGTGGGCCGGCGGTGGAGTTGGACTCGGTGGTCGCGACGGCGCTGGCCGCGGCGTCCAGCGCGACGCCGGTGCTGCCGGGGCCGCTGGTCCCGCCGGGCGCGACCGGCCCGAACATTCCCAGCGCCGGCGGCGGTTCAGCGGGTGGCGGGTTGGTGTGTGTGCCGGGGCCGGACGGGCGGCCGGTGTCGGCGGGTTGTCCGTTGACGTCGGCGGATCCGCTGCCGTTGCGGCTGGACTACACCTATGACTCGGATAACCGGGTCACCTCGCAGACACAGACCTCGGCGAACCTGTCGCTGACCGCGGACTACAGCTATGACGGGTTGGGCCGGCTGGTGTCGGCGACCCGCACCGACGGGATCGACTCCACCTGGTCTTATGACGCGGACGGCAACCCCGTCTCCTCAACCAGCACCGACCCGGTCACCCTGGCCACGATCGACACCGCATCGGTGTTCAGCGCGACGGGGCAGTTGTTGCGCGAGTCCTCGTCGGACGGGTCGGGGGTGGTGGACTCCTACGACACGGCGGGTGACCGGATCACCCAGACCACCACCGACACCGCCGGGAAGACGAATCGGACGGCGTATTCCTACGACGCCCAGCAGCGTCTGGTCACCGCCAGCAGTCCGGGGAGCGGGTCGACGCGGATCTCCTATGACGCGCTCGGGCAGATCGCCTCGATCACCCTGCCGAACCCACCCAACCCGGTCACTGGGCGGCCGGACTGTCCGAACGGGTCGGTCCAGGTGGGTTGCCCGGCTGCGGCGGGGTCGGCGAACGCTGCCGGGAGGCAGGGGTCGGCGCGGACGGTGTTCGGTGGTGACCCGGCTTGGGCGGCGTATTCGGGTGACCAGTTGGTCTACATCGCTGACACGTTGGTGATCGACAGGGTCGATATCGTTTACGGCCCGGATGGTGCGGACCATCAGACCCAGGCGACCAAGGCCGGAGCCGTGACGTTGTGGTACCACCCGGACCGGTTGGGCGCGGTCCGCGCGCTGACCGATCAGGCGGGGGCGACTGTGGCGGCGACCGCTTACGGTCCCACCGGGGCCGCCGATCCGGCCTGCGCCGTGCCCGGCGTCAGCTCGGTGCCGGCTGCCTCGCCGCTGGGCTACACTTCCGAGATCGCCGACCCCGCCAACGGGCTGCAGCACTACCAAGCCCGCTCCTACCAACCGGGGTCGAGCCAATGGCTGCAACCCGACCCCTCGCCCGGCCAACTCGACCGCCCGACCAGCCTCGCCAAGTACGCCTACGTCGAAAACAACCCAGCCACTTACATTGATAACAATGGAAAGGCCCTGATGAGTCCAGGGGGCGGAAACTGCCAATACGGTGTGATCGCCTATGGTTCCTGGAAAGGATATTGTGCCGCCGCCGGAACCATGTACCCAAAACCTGAGATCACCCTGGCCCCTAACAATCCATGCCTATCCTCCAGCGACCCGGATGCTTGCATCCCCTACGGTCCGAACACTGGGGCTGGCGACTATTCTGGATCCGGTAGGTCAACCATGCACTCAGCGCCACAAGATCCGTGCCCTTCAAATGGCCATTATGTGACAGGTGTATGCACGATCAATGCCAAAGACATACTCATCATGGTACCTAATCCCAAATACTTCGCGACGGATAGCAACGGGCAAAGCTGGTGCCATAAGGGTGCAGGAGTCGTGAAGTGTGCCGCCGCTGTGTCGATGTCGCTTTATGACCTGACGGGAAACTGGACCATGATGCTCGTATGCACGAAGAATCCCGGGGCGTGCCCGCCCATAACCCAAGTGCCTGCCGGTGCGCTTATCACGGGAATTCCTACCTCGTGCGAAAGGTCGGTCTGGTGTAGGCTCAAGAACACGGTTACTAGCGCGTTTGATCCAAGGAATCAACCAGGGTATTACTCGTTGCCGTCTTGGGCGCAGAAAGCCGAAGACTCGATCTACGAACGTGGTTTCCTGATAATGGAGGCTGGGTGTGCACCGGTTGTTACCGCCGGTCCTGCGGCTTGCTTCGCAGGGGCCGCAGGTGGGCTGGTTTCGTCGTTGGTGGTGGAATTGTTGTATGATCTATTCGGCGGGTAATTCAGCTACGGAGACTCGGAGAATTGTCATGCGTGGGTCCATGTTTGTTGTCGAATGGGTGACTATTTCGAGTCTGTGTTTCGCGGCTCTATATTTTCTTGCCCCGCCGGCACCGCTGTTGCTTACTGTTCTCATGGCGGTCGCGTTGGGAACGGTTGGTGCGTATAATCGACATCGGCTGAGACGCGGGCGACAGTGATGGTTAACGTGACGACTGGCGATTTGTATCGCGTAACGATTGAATATGCGCTGGCTACGGTAGCTACCTCACCACCGATAATTGTCCAAACAGGAGACGGAAAGGCGTGTGTGTTGTGAAGACATTCAAGAAAGCCCGGGCTGGTCTTGCTGTGTTGGGTGCTGTGGTGGTGGCTGTTGGGGTTGTGGTGGTTGGTGCCACGGCTGCTGCTGCGGGTGCGGTGGTGGTTTCGGGTGAGACCTCGGGGTGGTTGGGGGTGTTGAATGCTGCCCGGTTGTCGGCTGGGGTGTCGGTGGTTTCGGAGGACGCGGGGTTGAGCGCTGGTCTGGCGGCGCATTTGGGGTATTTGGATGGCACGCCGTCGTCACTGTTGGCGGGGGTGTTCGCGGATGTGCGGTCGGAGAATCCGGCGAGCCCGTTTTACACGGCTGTGGGGGCGGCGGCGGGGGCGTCGGCGGATCTGGTGTGGGGGACCCGGTCCGACACGGACGCGGTGGATGAGTGGTTGGCGGCGCCGTTCCACGCGGTGGGTCTGTTGCGGCCGGGGTTGAGCCGGGTTGGGTTCGCGCGGTCCGCGTCGGGGGTCGCGGCGATCGACGTCCTCGACGGGCTGGACGCCGCCGTGGCGGCGGGTGGGCCGGTGTTGTTCCCGGGGGATGGTTCGACGATTGGCCTGCCGGGGTATGGGGGCGGGGAGTCGCCGGACCCGACGCAGACGTGCGCGTACGCCGATCCGGGGTCGGATTGGTCGGGGCCGGGGCTGCCGTTGGTGGCGTTGCTGCCGGCGGCGCCGGTCGCGGGCCTGTCCGCGTCGCTGGCGGGGCCGGGTGGGACCGCGACGTCG
>WQZC01000218.1 GCA_009780925.1 Actinomycetes bacterium
CGCCGACCTCCAAGCCGTCCACATACACGACGCCGACCGGGATCGCGCCCACCACCCGGGCCACGCCGTCGCGCAGATCCACCACCTGCCCATCGGGGGCGAAGATGATCCGCTCATCGGGCAGCCCCATACTCCGCGCCACCGCCGCGTGCGCGCGCAGATGCCGCCACTCCCCGTGCACCGGCATCAGGTTGCGCGGGCGCGCCGCGTGCAACAGGTAGCGCAGCTCGCCAGCCGGGGCGTGCCCGGACACATGCACCAACGCCGTGGAGCGGTGCACCACGGTGGCGCCCAGCCGGGACAACCCATTGATCACCTGGCCGACCGAGGTCTCGTTGCCCGGGATCAGCGAGGACGCGAGCACGATCGTGTCGTCGCCGACCACCCGGATCGCGCGGTGCTCGCGGTTGGCCATGCGCGACAGCGCCGACAGCGGCTCCCCCTGCGATCCGGTGCAGATCAGCACCAGATGCCGCGACGGCAACGCGTCCACCTCGGTGATGTCCACCAGCACCCGGTCCGGCACGCGCAGCAGCCCCAGCTCCCGCGCCACGCCCATGTTGCGCACCATCGACCGGCCCACGAAGGCGGCCTGCCGCTCGGTCGCCGCCGCCGCGTCGAGGATCTGCTGCACCCGGTGCACGTGCGAGGCGAAGCAGGCCACGATCACCCGGCCGGTCGCCCGAGTGATCACGTCCAACAAGACCTGCGCGACATCCCGCTCAGAAGGTATGAAACCCGGCACCTCGGCGTTGGTGGAGTCCGACAGCAGCAGATCCACGCCCTCGTCGCCCAACCTTGAGAAACCGGGCAGATCGGTGCGCCGGCCGTCCAACGGCGTCTGGTCCATCTTGAAATCGCCGGTGTGCAGCACGGTCTGCCCGCCCACCTTGATGGACACGGCCAGCGCGTCCGGAATGGAGTGGTTGACCGCGAGGAACTCCAGCAACCAGTCACCGACGTCCAGGCGCTCCCCCTCGCGGACCTGCCGCCGCTGGGGACGGATCCCGTGCTGCTCCAGCTTTCCGGCGGCCAGGGCCAGCGTCAGCCGGGAGCCGATCAGCGGCACATCCGCGCGCTGGCGCAGCAGGTACGGCAACGCGCCGATGTGGTCCTCGTGCCCGTGGGTGAGCACCACCGCGTCGATGTCGTCCAGCCGGTCCGCGTAGTAAGACCAGTCGGGCAGCGCCAAGTCCACGCCCGGGGAGTTGGTCTTGCCGAGCAGCATCCCGCAGTCCACCACGAGCAGCCGGCCATTGAACTCGAAGACCGTCATGTTGCGGCCGATCTCGCCGATCCCGCCGAGCGCGACCACCCGCAGCGTGCCAGCGTCCAGGGGTGGCGGAGAAACACTCATCCTGCGAGGCTATCCGTCCAACCCATGCGGCTCAGCAGCGACGCGCGTCAGCCGCGATGACGGCCGCTGCCCGAAGCGCCGCCGTCGGCGCCCGTCGCCTCCGCCGCCGGCGGGCGACGGCGCGTGAACAACCAATGCAGGGCGGTCGGCAGCAGCGAGATGACCACCACGGCGATCAGCACGTAATCCAAATAGCCCTTGTTGTCCTGCACAAACTGGATCTTGCCGAGCCGGTCCCCGATCAGCAGGATGCCGCACGTCCACACGATGCCGCCGATGGCGCTGTACAGCGCGTACAGGGCGAAGCGCATCTTGGCCACCCCGGCCATCACCGTCGCCACCGTCCGCACGATCGGGACAAACCGGGCGATCAGTATCGTCCAGGAGCCGAATCGGTTGAAGAACACTTGCGATCGGTCCACGTACTCGGGCCGGAAGAACCGGGACTGCGGCCGGGTGAACACGTGCGGGCCGCTCTGGTAGCCAATCCAATAGCCCACCAGGTTGCCGATGATCGCGGCGATCGGCGCGACGATCAGAAACTCCGTCAATGAGGTCTTGATCCCGCCGGTGGCGACGAGGATGCCGGCGGTCACCAGCAGGGTGTCGCCGGGCAGGAAGAACCCGATCAGCAGCCCGCACTCCGCGAACAGGATTATGGCCAGGCCGATGAGGCCGAAGCTGTCGAGCAGGTGGCCCGGATCAATGGGGTTCGATGCGAGGACCACGCCCGCGAACGGCTGCATGATCCCGGAGTTTACGGGCCGGACGCGCCGCCGGGCGGCGGCGAGCACAACCCGCTCTCAGCATCGCTGGGCCGCTGTCGGCTCGGCTCCGCGCCCCGTCCGGTGCCTCGGCCCCGCGGCTCCCTGCCACTTCCGGCGCCTCGGCCCCGCGCCCCTTCCGGTAAGATGTGGCGGGTCTGCGGGTGTAGTTCAATGGCAGAACATCAGCTTCCCAAGCTGACAGTGCGAGTTCGATTCTCGTCACCCGCTCGTAGTTGCCAGCGTTACCCGGCCCGTGTCCCCGCGCCCGAGACGACCCATGCCCCGGCGCTCGCGCAGTGGTGATTTCCCCACATCTTGTAGTGTGGGGAAATCACCACCAACGGAGGGCCGAATGCCTGATCTAACCGTGCGAAAACTGTCTGACATCGCCGCCGTGATCACGGCCGTCCGGGAGGACCAGGGTTTGCGGCAGGTCGACCTGGCCGAACGTCTGGCGTTCTCCCGCGACTACATGATCGATTTGGAGTCCGGGCGCGCCAACCTCTTCGCGACCAGACTGTTGCGCGTCCTGCACGAGCTGGGCATCCGTGTCACCCTGACCTACGGCAATGATCATGCCGAGTCTTGATCTGTTCCTACACGAGCGGTTCGTTGGCGTCGTCACCCCTGATGGGCGCAATCAGCATCGAGTCGTGCTCAATATCGACTCCGGATATCAAGACGGCGGGGTCCTGCTCAGCGAGGCCTTCGCAGCACTGCCCGGGCACCGGCCGCCCGCGGTCGCGGTGTCGAACTTCCTTGGCGGGTACGTCCCAGAGGGGCGCCACCGCGAACAGATGGCGGCCAAACGGCGCATCGACAAAGACAACTTGTTCGCGCTGTTGAACGAGTTCGGGGGCTCGGTCGCCGGGGCTGCGACGCTGCACAGCGATGACGAGTCAACGACCACCCCCAGTTACGAGCCCTTGTCGGATCAGGCACTTGACAACAAGCTCCGGCAAGCGATCTCCGACAGCGACCAGGGCATTCCGGACGACAGCCGCTCGACTCTGCCGGGGTACCAGCCAAAGGTGCTTGTCGTCCAGATCGACGGCCAGTGGGCCTACCCGCATGGAAGGGCGCACTCGACGCACATTCTCAAACCCCAGGTGCCCGCGCGACCGTGTCGCCTGTTCGACGAGCACTACAGTCACCTGCTCAGTCAGCGCATAGGTTTGTCTCAGTACCGCAGCGCGATCATGCGGGCGGGTCGCACCACGTATCTCGCGGTTGAACGTTTTGACCGCCAGCTCGTCGGCGGCGAAGTCCGCCTCCTTCACCAAGAAGACCTCGCGCAAGCGCTCGGGCTTGACTGGCGGAACCCGGACGCCAAGTTCCAAGAGCCCGAATGGCCCAGCGATCCAGGGCGGGCGAGCGCACAGCGCATCGGACGGCTTCTTGGGGCGATCCCCGGCCACGGCGAGGCGGTGGAACAGTGGCTACGACACCTGACGTTCCACATCGCCATCGGAAACAACGACGCACACGCCAAGAACATCGCCCTCATGCACCAAACAACCGGGACCGAGTTGTCCCAGATGTACGACGCGGTGCCTAACCTTTTCCAGGAAGGTCTCATAAACTGGAACCTCGCGCTCGCGGTCGACGGGCTGTTCGACCACAGACGGATCTCGGTCGAGCACATCGTCGCGGAAGCAAGGTCGTGGGGTGCGATCAGTGCGACTCGTGCTGAAACCGCCATAACGGACACACTTGTCGCGCTGGACGCGGCAATCACCTCCATTGAGCCACCCGCCGACATTTCCCCCAGACTCGTGCAACACCTGCAATGGAACACGCGACGCCTGCTGTCCGGCGCCGAGATCGGCGAGCCGAAGCGCTGACCGGTCAACTGGCGGCCGAGACGGCCCGGTGCCCACCGTCACCGGGTCGTGGCTGGCGGGCGTTCGCTAGCAGCGGACGCCTTGGCGGCATCCTCCCCCGGCGTCGCCCGTTACTTTTAGATAGACGGCCGCCGCATCGACGCGGGCTAGAGTCCAAGGCGCGTGAACGGCGGCGCGGAAGGGAGCATCAACAATGTTCGAGAGGTTCACCGACCGCGCGCGTCGGGTTGTCGTGCTGGCCCAAGAAGAGGCCCGGATGCTCAACCACAACTACATCGGCACCGAGCACATCCTGCTCGGCCTGATCCACGAGGGCGAGGGCGTCGCGGCCAAGGCGCTGGAGTCGATGAGCATCTCCCTGGAGGGCGTCCGCTCCCAGGTCGAGGAGACCATCGGCCAAGGGCAGCAGGCCCCCGCCGGGCACATCCCGTTCACCCCGCGCGCCAAGAAGGTGCTGGAGCTGTCGCTGCGCGAGGCGCTGCAACTGGGCCACAACTACATCGGTACCGAGCACATCCTGCTCGGCCTGATCCGCGAGGGCGAGGGCGTGGCCGCCCAGGTGCTGGTCAAGCTCGGCGCCGACCTCAACCGGGTCCGCCAGCAGGTGATCCAGCTACTCAACGGCTACCAGGCCAAGGA
>WQZC01000219.1 GCA_009780925.1 Actinomycetes bacterium
CAAACGCGCCCGCCACAACAACTACCGAATCAAGAAACCAGGCGAACCAGCCAGCACCCGCCACACCACCAGACCAACCATCAACATCCGCGCCTTCAACCCCAAAACAACATGATCAACTTACGCTACGCGGCATTGCATCCTGTCCCACTACACACCGAAGGTCGATATTGGAATCGTCGGCAAATATATTCACGCTCTTCTGATCCTTGAACTAATGAACGAACGCGGGTTATACAAGAGCCGTGAGGAGGTGGCGGCGCTTGTGGCGCTCATAGATTCCAGATGGCGGAAGACCACTGGCGCCGAGTCGTCGGACCTGATTTGGCTGCTGAACCGCAGCGGAGGTTATGGCGGCGCGCCATACGAACCCAAGAATTGGGCGCGGGACATGATGTGGCAGGCCGCGGCGCTCAACGCGTTCGTCGCGGTCAGGCATGAACGATGGGACGGCCAACGCCAACAGCAACGCCTGAAGGAGTTGCTCGACAGAATTCGGGAAGTCGTGAGCGACGAGCCGCCCAACAGCCCGGAGTCAACCCCCACCCCGTAGGAGCATGGAGACGATATGAGCCGCCCCGGCGTGTCCGGACGGCTGTTGCGCCGGTTGTTCCAGGCCTTTCCGGGACAGTTGTTGGCGGTAGTGCTGGTATTGGATCTCGGCTTCTGAATGGGGTGGGGTCGTCGCAGTGCTCGTGGACGCGGTCGGTCTGGCACCAGTTGACCCAGGTGGCGGTGGCGTCCTCGACTTGGTAACGGGTGCGTCACGGTCCCTCGTGCCAGATCACGTCGTATTGGTGGAGGCCGTTGAGTGTTTCGGCGGCGGCGTTGTCGTATGGGTCGCCGACGGCGCCCGCCTATGGCGTGACACCGGCACCGGTCAGGCGTTGGGAATGTTATGTCGATCGGATGCGCTCCCGTGTTTTCATCACGCGCTGGGTCGAGTGGAGTGAGCTAGCCATGTGGCTGGTGAGGCTGCAGAAGGCGGGGCGGGCCTGTCAGTGAACTCGGCCCGAGACGTCATCGACAGTCCACTCCCCATGCCCCGCGAGATCACCGTTTCGCGGGCGCTCCCAACTGCGGCCCCGAGGGTGTTTCGCGGGCGCCTTCCGTGGGTCACATCAATCACGAGGTCGGCAATGGAGTCGCCCGGCTTGGTTGGGACGGCTTGACTGTCTGCCGGGGGAATCGCCCCGATGACGGGCACGCGCGACGCATATCGGGTGACGGCGCGGCGCCGAGTCGCCCGGTGGGCACCGCGTGTGGAGCCGTTCCCGGGATGTCCCCGCCCGCAAGAAGCGATCACGCCGACCTGTCAGACGCCGCGGGCCCGGTCGAAAGCGGCTGCGGGTCGGAAATGGGCGGACGGGCGAACGAGCTGACCGCGACGCCCTAGCCTGGGGGGATGAGCGTGCGGCGGGTGATGGGCACCGAGGTCGAGTACGGCATCAGTGTGCCGGGCCAGCCCATGGAGAACCCGATGCTTGCCTCGGCGCGGATCGTCAACGGCTACGCGCAGACGCTGCCCGGGAGGCGCGCGGGCCGGGCGGTTTGGGATTTCACCGAGGAGTCGCCGCTGCGCGACGCGCGCGGTCACTCGCCGGCCAGCGCGCGCGTCGAGCGGGAGTTCGTGCTGGCCGAGCAGGACGCCGGGTTCGCCAACGTGGTCCTGTCCAACGGGGCGCGGCTGTACGTGGACCACGCGCACCCGGAGTACTCCACCCCGGAGGTGACCAGTCCGCTGGACCTGGTGGCCGCCGACACCGCTGGTGAGCTGGTGATGGCCGAGGCCGCCCGGCGGGTGAACCAGGCCTCAGCCACCGGTGCGGCCGGCCGCGGCGCCGGCGCCAGCGCGTGCATCACCTTGTACAAGAACAACACGGACAACAAGGGGGCGTCGTACGGCGCGCACGAGAACTACCTGATGGACCGGGCGACCCCGTTCGCCGCCGTCGTCGCCGGCCTGCTGCCGTTCTTCGTCACCCGGCAGGTCATCTGTGGCGCGGGCCGGGTCGGCATCGGCGCGGACGGGCGCGCCGCCGGCTACCAGCTGTCCCAGCGCGCCGACTTCTTCGAGGCCGAGGTGGGCCTGGAGACGACCATCAAACGGCCCATCGTGAACACCCGCGACGAGCCGCACGCCGACCCGGCCCGCTACCGCCGCCTGCACGTGATCATCGGGGACGCGAACCTGGCGCAACTGGCCACCTATCTGAAGGTCGGCGCCACCTCGCTGGTGCTGGCCATGATCGAGGACGGCGCGCGGCACGGCGGAGTCGCCTTCGACGACCTGGCGCTCGCCGACCCGGTGGGGGAGTTGCGCGCGGTGTCGCGCGACCCGAGCCTGCGCCACCAGGTCCGGCTGGCGGACGGGCGGCGGCTGACCGCGCTGGCGCTGCAAGGCGAGTACCTCGACCGGGCGATCAAGCACACCGACGACCGGTACGGCCGCGACGCCGACCCGCAGACCATGGATGTGCTGGCGCGCTGGGAATCGACGCTGACCCGCCTGGCCGGCGACCCGATGGGGCTCGCCGACGAGCTGGACTGGGTGGCCAAACTGCGCCTGCTGCGCGGCTACCGGGAGCGCGACCGCCTCGGCTGGGACTCCCCGCGGCTGCAGGCGGTCGACCTGCAGTACGCCGACGTGCGCCCGGACAAAGGCCTCTACCACCGGCTGGTGGCGCGCGGGGCGATGAAGACGCTGCTGCCGCGCGCGACGGCGGTCGCCGCGATGACCGCCCCGCCGGCCGACACCCGGGCCTACTTCCGCGGCGAGTGCCTGCGGCGCTACCCGTCGGCGGTGGTGGGCGCCTCATGGGACTCGGTGATTTTCGACCTGGGCGCGGGATCGTTGGTGCGGGTGCCGATGCCCGAGCCGCGCCGCGGCACCCGGGCGCGCGTCGGTGAGCTGCTGGACCGCTGCCCGACCGCCGCCGCACTGGTCGCCGCGCTGCGCCACGCCGCGCCGGACGCCGCCGCGCCGGGTGCCGTTGGGTCCGCACCCGCACCGGCCGCGCCAGCCGGGCTGGCCGCGCCGGGGGCGGAGGCGGCGCGACCCGATTACCCTGGAGGGTGACCGCAGGACCCACCCAGCGGGGCGCACCGAGGAGGAAACGCGCGATGCCCACCCACCATGACCAAGCGCGCCCGGCGCGACAGATCCGTGACCAAGAACCGGCCGAGACCGCCCCAACCACCGAGGCATCCGCGCGGCGGGACCAGCTCGCCGAGGACGTGGACGCCCTGCTCGACGACATCGACGAGGTGCTGGAGGCCAACGCCGAGGACTTCGTGCGGGGTTTCGTGCAAAAGGGTGGCCAGTAGCCGTTCCGGCGGCCCGGGAGCTGGCGCCGGCGCGCGCCCCAGCCCGGGGCCCCAGCCAGTGCCCCGGCCCTTGGGCCCAGCCCGAGGCCGCCGCTCGCGTCGGCGTGATGGGACACCATTAGGGTCGTGCTTGATGAAGGTCCGACCCGAGGGAGCGGCAGCCACGTGAACCAAGAGCGATCCACCGGTCTGCTGCGCTTCGCGACCAGCCCGGGCTCGTCATCATTCACCGAGTTCCTCGCCGCCGCCGCGCCCGACCTGCTGCCACGCGGCGGCGCCGCAGCGGATCTGCTGCCGCGCGGTGGCCCGGCGCGCACCGCCCCGGAGGTCCCGCACGGCACCACCATCGTCGCCGCGATCTTCGACGGCGGGGTGGTGATGGCCGGGGACCGTCGCGCCACCGCCGGCAACCTGATCGCCCAGCGCGACATCGAGAAGGTGCACGCCGCCGACGACCACACCCTGATCGGGGTGGCCGGCAGCGCCGGGCTGGCGCTGGAGATCATCCGCTTGTTCCAGACTGAGCTGGAGCACTACGAGAAGATTGAGGGAACCTCGCTGACCCTGGATGGCAAGGCCAACCGGCTGGGCACGATGATCCGCGCCAACCTGGCGCAGGCGATGCAGGGGCTGGCCGTGGTGCCGCTATTCGCCGGCTTCGACACCGACGCCGCCGACGCCGCCTGCGCCGGACGCATCTTCGGCTTCGACGTGGTGGGCGGGGTGTATCCCGAGCAGTATTACCAGGCCACCGGCTCGGGGTCACTGTTCGCGCGGGGGGCGCTGAAGAAGCTGTGGCGCCCGGGCCTGGGCCGCGACGGCGCGGTTCGGGCCGTGGTCGAGGCGCTCTACGACGCCGCCGACGACGACTCGGCGACCGGCGGCCCGGACCTGGTGCGACGTATCTTCCCGGTGGTGCGGGTGGCCGAGGCCGCCGGCGCCTCCCGGGTCAGCGACGATGAGCTGGCTGCCATCGCCGAGGCGATCGCCGCCGAGCGCCGCGATCACCCCGGTTCTTGAGCGCCGCCCGCCCCGCCGATCGCACCGGTCACGCCAACCGCGACCAGAGTCCCCAGCCCGTCTCAACCCAGTCCGTCCACCCAGCCCCGAGCAGTCAGACCCGAGCCAGAAAGGAAGGCGTTCCCGGCCATGTCGATGCCGTTCTACGCATCCGCCGAGCAGATCATGCGCGACCGCTCGGAGTACGCCCGCAAGGGCATCGC
>WQZC01000220.1 GCA_009780925.1 Actinomycetes bacterium
CGGCGGAACCGGCACATCAGACACCGCGATCCCATCCACCGTCACATTCCCCGTGTTCGTCACCGCGAACGTGTACCCGATCACCTCACCCACCGCCGACACCGACAACCGATCCGCGCTCTTGGCCACGCTCAGGCCCGGTGCCGGCGGCACGTCCACCGTCACCTGCGACGACGGCGGGTCCACCGGATCCCCACCCGGACCAGAACCGGTCACCGTCGCCACATCCGACACCGACCCGGCATCGACATCGGCCTGCGTCAACGTGTACGCCCCCGCGCACACCATCGACCCGCCCGGAGCCAACGACCCACCCGGGCACACCACACCCGGCGCGTCCAACCCACCAGCCGGCGGAACCGGCACATCAGACACCGCGATCCCGTCCACCGTCACATTCCCCGTGTTCGTCACCGCGAACAGGTAATGCACCCGCTGCCCCGCCGCAGTCAACGGATCCGGCGTCAAGGCGGTGTCCACCGACTTCACCACCGACAGCGACGCGTCCTGATCCACCTCCACCCGCACCTCATCCGACGGCCCAGAATCAACCGGATCACCACCCGGACCCGTCCCCGACGCCGTCGCCACATCCGACACCGACCCGTGATCCATGTCCGCCTGCGTCACCGTGTACGAACCCGCGCAAACCATCGACCCGCCCGGAGCCAACGACCCGCCCGGGCACACCACACCCGGCGCGTCCAACCCGCCCGCCGGCGGAACCGGCACATCCGCCACCGCGATCCCGTCCACCGTCACATTCCCGGTATTGGTCACCGTGAACGTGTACCCGATCACCTCACCCACCGCCGACACCGACAACCGATCCGCGCTCTTGACCACGCTCAGCGCCGGACGCCGCTCGCCGGCGATGGTCACCTGTGACGGCGGCGAGGTCACCGTCGGCCCCAACGGCGGAACGCCCGACGCCGTCGCGGCATTCGTCAGCTCGCCGGCGTCCACGTCGGCCTGTGTCACCGTGTAAGTCGCCACGCACGTCACCTGCGCGCCCGGGGCCAACGACGCCGCCCCCGCCGGGCACGAGACCACCGGCGACGGACCATCGCCGGTGAACCCAGTCTCATCGATCACCACATCGCGCAACGTCACATTGCCGGTGTTGGTCACCGTGAACTGGTAGGTGATCTCCCTGCCGGCGGTGAACGAAGCCGACTCGGTGGGGCTCGCCAACTTGGCCACGCTCAGCGCTGGCCCCGACTCCACCCCGACCGTCGCCGTCGACGGACCCGAGTCGGTCTCCCCATCCGCGTCCGGCGCGACGCCATGCGCGACCGCCGTGTCCGCGATCACGCCAGCGTCCAGATCCGCCTGCGTCACCGTGTACGTCGCCGCGCACACCGTCGACTCCCCCGGTGCCAACGACGCCGCCACGCACACCGGCGGACCATCCAACGCCCCCGCCGGAGCGGCCGGCGCGTCCGTCACCCGCACCCCGCCCAGCGTCACATTCCCCGTGTTCACCACCGCGAACGTGTACTCGACCACCTCACCCACCGCCGACACCGAAACCGGCGACGCCGACTTCACCACCGACAGCGCCGGCCGCTGCCCCATCGGCACCACCACCTCCGACGGCGGCACGTCATCGATCGGATCCCCGCCCGGACCATTTCCGGTCACCGTCGCCACATCCGACACCACGCCGGCGTCCAGATCGCCCTGCGCGATGGTGTAGCTGGCCGTGCACACCAGTGACTCACCCGGAGCCAGCGATCGCACCGCCGGACACACCACGCCGGGCGCGTCCAGCTCGCCAGCCGCCACTGTCTGCTCGTCCGACACCACGATGTGATTCACGGTCCGGTCGCCGGTGTTGGTGACCGTGAAGACATAGTGGATCTGCTGGCCCACCGCGTCCAGCGGGTCCGGCGTCAAACCGGCGTCCACCGACTTCACCACACTCAACCCGGTCGAACCATCCACCGGCACAGTCACCTCATCCGACGGCCCGGAATCAACCGGATCGCCACCAGGGCTCTTCCCCTTCGCATTAGCGGTGTCAACAATCTTTCCGTGGTCCACATCGGCCTGCGTCACCGTGTAGGTCCCGGTGCATTGGGTTTTTCCACCTGGCGGCAGGGTGGTCACTGGGCACGCCACACCCGGCGCGTCCAAACCACCCGCCGGCGGCACCGGATGGTCCACGATTTGAAGGCCCGTCACCGGCACGCCACCGGTGTTCTCCACGTCGAAGACATAACTGATCTGGTCCCCCGCCTTCGCCACGCTGGCCGTTGCCGAGGATTTCCCCACCGATAGCGATGCCGGCAGGTCGGCGACCACGAAGCTCGCGCTGGCGGTGTTATTAGTCAGATCGGAGTCGGCGACGCCGCCATCCTTCTGAATGAAAGCGGAACTCAAGTCCAGGGTATTAGTCGAAAAGTCAGTGGGAATAATGGCGGTGTTAGTGAAGGAACCGGATTGGCTGGTCACCGTGCCGCGCACCGTCACCGTCACCGAGGAACCGGGCGGGCCGTACCAGTCCTGAATGATTTCCGAACCCGTGCCGCCCGTGCCGACGCAGCCCGCGCCGCCGGCCGCCGCGCACTCCCAACTGATCCCCGATATCGGCAGCGAGCTCATGTCGTCATAGACACGCGCCACCCCATCGGGGGGATCACCGATCTGCGACGGCCCGTTGTTGGCCGCGGTCAGGGTGAATTCGATCGGGTCACCCGGCAAGAAGGTGCCGGCCGGATAGCCGGCGTGCCCCGGAGTCGCGGCGGACAAGGACTTCGCGATGGCGGCGTCAGTGAGCGCCGACACGGTCACGTAGCGAATGTCGTGGTAGTCCGACGCGGACCCGGTGGACGCGGCGAACCCAAGCTTCAGCGTCGCGGGCAGCGGGACTTGCCCCGGGATGTTGTTGAGGTTCGCGGAGAACGCCTGGGTCAGCGCCCCCGGGGAGTCCCCCTTGGCGGTCAGCGGCGAGATCGCCACGCCAACCTGGATGTTCGACCCGTGCGGCGCCACCGTGATCGCCACCCGTCGATACTGCGAGTCCGGCGCCGACGCGGGGTCGGCGGTGCTGCCGGAAGTCCCGGTCCACAGATTCATCCGGGTGCCCGCCACCCACGGGTACTGGGCTTGGCGGTCCGTCAGGGCGGTGCTGGTGGAGCACGCCCCGTTGCCCGAGCCGCGCAGCCCGATGCCACCGCCCATGGTCGAGTTGCCGCCGTAGTTTCCGAAGGTGGACTGCGAGTAGTTGCCGAAGACGTCCAAGCCCAGCCCGAGGTACCCGCCGGGGACGCCGAGCGAGGTCTTGCCGGGGGCGCACACCCCGTCCAGTGGCAGCCCCGCCTCGGTGCCCCCGTTGGCGTAGCCGAGCCCGGCGCCGGTGCCGCCGGAATGGACGGTCTGGGTCCCGTCGACCAGATACATCGAGATGCCGTCCCCGGTCCGGCCGGCGTCTTTGAACGGTATGCCGCCGGCCTGCCGGTAGTCGAACACCACCTGGAACCCAGTGGAGGAGGGGAAGGGGGTGTTGTTCAGGATGTTGGTCGCCTCGCCGTCCCCGGTTCCGGTCAGCCGCAGCCAGCCGTCCGAGGTGTAGGTGTTGCCCACGGTGTTCGCGATCCGCGCGTGCGTCCAGTACGGATCGACCGCGCCCGGTGGACCATTGGTCGAATCATTGATAGGAAATGGCGGGATCGCCACCGCGGCCCGGGAATTGACGACCGCGAACACAATTCCCGTCAGGACCATAGACATTCCCGCGACTATCGCCGTTATGCGTCGGCGAACCCGCCAAGCCCCCGGCAGGGCTTTTCCGTCCGGCGCTCGGCGGCGGCCCAGCGAATGGTCATGGCGCGTGCCGCGAGTGGCGTGTCGTCTCAACATCGGACCCAGCTCCGTTTCCCTTGCTGTCCTATTCCAATAGGGAGAGCGGTGCCGGCGCGCCGACGTGCGCCCTCTTATCGACTAGTGACCAGGATGCCACAAGAATGCCCGCTCAAACAAGAACGTGACACAACCCATGAAGCACATACCAGCGTGAACCATCGGAAATTGGTTGATTGTTTTCAAGGAGTTATGAGAAATGACTGATTAAGCCGCTCCATAACGACTTGGTCGAATAGCCACAATTAGGTGGCCAGCATTCACGACACCACCAATGAATCCAATTTCCCTGACAGAATACCCCAGGCCGGCGAGACCGATCAGGGCACGGGGCGAGCGCGGGCGCGTTGTTTGGCGCGGTCGGCGGCGGGCAGGGTCACCTTCCGCAGGCGCACCGTCGCCGGCGTCACCTCCACGCATTCGTCCTCCCGGCAGAACTCCAGCGCCTGCTCCAGGGACAGCTGGCGGTGCGGGATCAGCCGCACCAGCTCGTCACCGGTGGAGGAGCGCATATTGGTCAGCTTCTTCTCTTTCGTCGGGTTGACGTCCATATCGTCCGAACGCGCGTTCTCCCCGACGATCATGCCCTCGTAAACCTGCGTGCCGGGCGC
>WQZC01000221.1 GCA_009780925.1 Actinomycetes bacterium
ACAACTCCATCGCGTCAGCCCGATACTGCGCCAACTGAGTCTTCGGAATACGTCTCGCTCTCACGCCCACAACAATACCAACAACACATCAACAAGTCCAGTAACCCGATACCACCTTAGTAACAGCATGATGTGCGCACGACGCTTGATATTGATCCCGCAGTCATGGCCGCAGCCCGTGCGCTGGCTGATCAGCGACAGGTCAGCCTCGGGGCGGCGGTTTCCGAGCTGGCCCGACGGGGTCTGCGTCCGGCTCCGGTCGTGCGTCGTCACGGGTTCCCGATGCTCGTGCCCACGGACCCTGATCGGGTGGTCACCGAGGAGTTGGTCGCGCGGTATCGAGATGATGACTGAGTCGTCGTTTCTTCTCGACAGCAACGTGTTGCTGGCTCTCGCGGACCCGCGGCATGTCCACCACGAGGTGGCGCATCTGTGGTTCGAGACGGCCGGAGCCTTTGCCACGACGCCGTTGACGGAGGTTGGATTCGCCAGGCTCGTGAGTCACCCGAAAGTTGGTGCCGAGACGTCCGCCACCGCGCTTGAGCTGCTGCGACAGATTCGAGCCGTTGACGGGCACGTGTTCCTGCCCGACGACAGCAGCCTGACCGATCCCGGCTTTGACGCCGGTGCGATCACCGGGCACCAACAGATGACCGACTTCCACCTGGTCAATCTGGCGGCGCGGCATTCCATGACGCTGGCGACCTTTGACGCCCGGCTGCGCCGCTCCCTCCCCGAAGCCGGCCGGCGGCACATTTTCGTCATCGAGGCCTGAACGCGCACGACGCCACACCGGTGAAAGGCCCCGCCGCCTCTCATGCCATCCAAGTTGGAGTAAACCGGCGCCTTCAGCCGCCCCGCGCTCCCGGGCGGGGACTCGCAAGGACGCTGCCCAAGTGCGCGGGGTCGGCTCAAGGCAAGTTGGCCCAGGATGGCGCACGTGGCGGGGTAGTCGAATATGCGAATACCGACATACGGGACGCGCACCCGGGCCGTCAGGTTCGCACTCCCTGACTCGAACCCGCCGACCGGGCGGTCCTAGGACGTGCCGCCAGGCTGCCGGCGACAGTCCCCGAGCGTGGCGATCGCGCCCGATCGGTGGGCCGGATATCGTCACGATGGAGAACAAGGCTGCGGGTCCGCCGCGGGAGAGCGAGGGTGAGCGCGATGGCGCTGTCAGTGGGACTGGTCGGGGCGGGGCCGTGGGCGCACGCGTTCCACGCGCCGATGATCGCCGCCGGGCCGGAAACGGTGCTTAGCGCGGTGTGGGCGCGCCGGCCGGAGGCCGCCAAGGAATTGGCCGGCGCGTTCTCCCACCCGCCCGCGGGCTCCGGTTCCCGTGTGGGCGAGGGCTCCGATCCGGGCTCCGGCTCCCGAACCGGCCCGGAGCCACAGCCCGATGCGGAGTCACGGCCCGGCCCGGAGCCACGGTCGGGCTCGGGCGGTCCGGTCCAGGTGGCGCCGTCCTTCGACGCGCTGCTGGACGCCTGCGACGCGGTGGTGTTCGCCGTTCCGCCAGATGTGCAGGCCCACTACGCGCCGTTGGCCGCTGCCGCTGGCAAAGCGCTGCTGTTGGAGAAACCGCTCGGGCTGACGCTGGCCCAGGCGGAGGCGGTGGCCGCCGCGGTCGCCGAGGCCGGCGTGGTCAGCCAATTGATGCTCACCTATCGGTTCATGCGGCCGATCCGTGCGTTCCTCGACCAAGCGGCAGTGGCCGGGGCGCCGATCGGCGCGGTGGCCGCCTACGTCTCCGGCGCGGCCCGGCCCGGCGCGTACTTCGCCACCCCGTGGCGCGTCGCGAATGGCGCGCTGCTCGACCTCGGTCCGCACGTGTTGGACCTGTTGGACGCCGCCGTCGGCCCGATCGTCGCGGTGCGCGGCGCGGCGGGCGATCCGCGCCGCTGGTTCGCCGCCACCGTCGAGCACGACAACGGCGCGCTCAGCCAGGTGACGCTGTCGCTGACCACGCCGGTGGACCCGGAGGTCTTCACGGTGCGCCTCTACACGGCTTCGGGGGAGCTGGTGCTTGAGAACGTGGGGGAGACCGACGACGTGGCCCACCAGAGCGCGATCCGGGCCACGTTCGCCGAGGCGGTGGCCGCCGGCCGCTCGCCGGCCCTCAACGCCGACCGGGGGTTGTACCTGCAGCGGATCATCGACCAGGCGGCCCGCGCAGCGGCGGGTTGAGCCGGACGATTTGACAATGCCGCTCAGCGGAGTACTCTGCCTCTTCCTGTGGCCAGGCCACTCGGGGTGAGACGTCAGGCGCCGACGTCACATTCGTCGCATCTGACAGCTCAGGAGGAAACGCATCATGAGTACCCCGACCCCACCGCCGGCGTCGCTCCCGCCCGGATATGTGATCAAGAGGAAGAAGCCGTTCTACAAGCGAGTCTGGTTCTGGCTGTTCGTCGTGGTGGTGCTCGTCGTGGTGATTGTCATCGTGGCGGTCGCCGGCGCGGCGAACGACGCGGTGAACAAGTCGCACACGGTCACCTACAAGGTCACTGGCACGGTCAAGAAAGCCGATATCGAATACTGGTCCAACGACGGATCGGGCAAGTCGGTGGATGAGACCGCTGGCGGCCAATCGGTGCCGTGGACGAAGACCGTCACCGTGAAAGGCGATCTTTCCGCTTTCGTTCTTTCCGCCACCCCGAGCGATATCGAGGACACGGGCACGCTGTCGTGCGAGCTCGACGTCGACGGCAAAACGGTGTCGACGGGCAAATCCACCGTGGCGCCGGCCATGGTCAGTTGCAGCGGATCAGGATACGACGGCAAATAGCGCGTTCGGGTCAGCATTGGGCGGTGACGGGTTCCGCGTACGCGCGGCGGTTCCCGCCGCCGCCCGCCGCACGGCCGCCCACCCGGCCGCCCACCCGGCCGCCCACCCGGCCTTCCGCCCGGTCGCTTGGGTGGGCTGATCACCGGACTGGCTCGACGCGCCACGTCACCGGCCCAGTTTCCTGCGGCACCGCGTGCGCTTTGTTGCATGATGGTGTCCGTGGATCGCCGAGCGGATGCGTATGGTCATTCGGGCGTAGCTCGTCAACCCGCCGCGCGACGCCGCAACTGCGTGCTCGGGCTGTTTGACCGGCCGCTAGTCAAGGACTGGATCGTCTGGTGGACGGTGTTCTGGGTCGCTATGTTCGGCTGTGTGGCAGCGTTCAGTGCGCCCGATTCGGGCAGCCCGGATCCGACCGTGGCCGGCGACGTGTTCGCCGTGATCATCCTCGGCGTCCTGTTCGCAGTGGTGCCCGCCGCGATCCGCCTGGTGATCCGCAAGGTTGTCGCTAGGCGCGCTCCGGCCCCGGTGCCCGTGGGCGGGTACGCGCCGTACGGTTACTGGCCGGCCGGCTCGGTGTCGCCGGTTCCGGCCGCTGTCTCGCCACCGGGCGCGCCGCCCCAGCCGCCGGCGTGGGGATTGGTGCCGCCGCCGCTTCCGCCGTCACCGCCGCCGGTTCCGCCGCCGCTTCGCGCGACGTCAGATCCGGCGGCCGGCGGGCCGCGGCCGGAGTGGCCACCCGAGTCGGGCACGACGCCGGCCGCAGCCGCGCCGGAGCCCAGTCCGGCGTCCGGTGCTCGCCTGACCAAGGATCGCCCAACGCTGTCCCCGGCCGATGTGCTGGACACCAGTTCGCTGGCCGGCTCGTCAGCGTTGCTCGCGGGTCGGCGAACCCTTCCGTTCCCCGCTGGGCGGGCGATTCACGCCGTGCAGGTCGCGCTGGACCGCAAAGACCAGTACGAGGCGACGATCGACTCCGGTGACGCGCTGACGCTTTGCCTGGGCATCACGGTGGCGGCGTGGTTGCGTTCGATCAACCCGCGCTCGGAGGCGGTCGCCGAGTGCATGGCCGCGCTGATCGAGGCGATCCAGACCGGCGGTGCCGCGCAGGGGCATTGGCTGGGCATGCTGGAGCGCTTCGCCCGGCTGCCCGAGGAGGTCGGGGAGCCGTTCGCCGGGGCGCGCGCCGCGTTCCGACGGGCCAAAGGCGGTCGCGGGCTGCTCAACGACCTGGACGAGCTGCTGCGCGAGCGCAACCTGTCGGCCCATGGCGGGCGTCCGCGCAATCCGTTTGAGGCGGGCGCGCGGCTGCTCGACGGTGAGCGTCACCCCCCGCTGGGGAGCCTTCTGGAAGACGCGGTGGAGCGGGTCGCGGGGTTGGCCGCCACCCAGTGGGTGCTCATCGAGTCGGGAAAGTACACGCGCGATGGTGTGTTCCAGGTGGACGCCTCGCTGATCATGGGCGACAACCCCTCGTTCGACCGGATCAAATTCAACTCGCCGGTTCCGCTCGTCGACGGTGACCTGTACTTTCGAGGCCCGCACGGTCATATCTCGCTGACGCCGTTTGTGTTGATGCGCTATTGCGAGACCTGCCGGCAACCCGAGTTGTGCTATCTGGACCGCGTGGACAACCGAAAGGGCGCGGTGCTCAAGAGTTTCGCCAACGGCCACGCGAT
>WQZC01000222.1 GCA_009780925.1 Actinomycetes bacterium
ATCGGCCGCAGCGGCGCCGCAGTGGTCCGCGGGCGCGGCCGGGTATGCGGGCGCGCCGGCTCAGAGCTCAGAGGGTGAGCAGCGCCTGCGGGCGGTACCCGCCCAAGGCCGCCCGTCCGCCGAGGAAGCTCAGCTCCAGCAGCACACCGATGCCGGCGATCTCGCCGCCGGCCTGCTCGATCAGCTCGGCGGCGGCGCGCAACGTGCCGCCGGTGGCGAGCACGTCGTCGACCAGGTAGACCCGCCGCCCGGCGAGCGGCCCGCTCGGCATTTCGATGACCGCGGTGCCGTATTCCAACGCGTACTCGCGGCGGATCGTCGGCGGGGGCAGCTTGCCCGCCTTGCGCACCGGGAGCAGCCCACACGCCAGCTCACCGGCCAGCGCCGCGGCGACCAGGAAGCCGCGCGCCTCCACCCCGGCGACCAGATCCACTCGCCCCGCCGACCGGGCCAGCCGGCCCAGTTCGGCCATCGTGTCGTGCCAGGCCGGCCCGTCGGCGAGCAGCGGCGCGATGTCCTTGAACAGCACGCCGCGCTCAGGGAAGTCCGGCACGTCGCGCAGCCGGTCGTCGATCAGCGCCGCGATCCGCGCGCTGCTGTCCCCGCCGAGGGGCGGCCGCGCCGGCGTTGTTTGCGGTGTGCTCACCTAGACCTGACTCCCATGCTCGTTGTCCCTGTCCCTGTCGCTATGTGTCCCAGCGTGTCCGGCGTTTCCCAGCGTGTGCCGGCGTGTCCCAGCGCGCGATCCCACTCACCCGGCCGCCGACGGCCGGCTGGCCGGCTCACCGTCGGCGGTCTCGTCCGGAGCGCTGGGGGCGCGCGCCGGGCCGCGGCGCGGGCGCGGGCGAGCCGGTGCGCCGATAGCTCGTCGTCGCGGCAAGTTCCGGCTGGGCGGCCAGCGCCTCGGCCCGGCGGGCGTCGCTGGCGCGCTTGGACGCGACGCGCTTGGTCAGCGCCCGGTACGCCGCCTGCCGCTCGGTGAACGTCACCACCAACGGGGTGGCCAGGAACAGCGAGGAGTACGCGCCGGTGGCCAGGCCGACGAACAGGATCAGGGCGAGGTCCTTGATGGTGCCCACCCCGAGCACGCCCGCGCCCACGAACAGCAGGCCGGCGACCGGCAGCAGCGCGATCAGGGAGGTGTTGACCGAGCGCATCAGGGTTTGGTTCACCGCCCGGTTGGCGGCCTCGGTGAAGGTCATCCGGGAACCGGCCAGCAAGTCGCGCGCGTTCTCCCGGACCCGGTCGTAAACCACCACGGTGTCGTACAGCGAGAACCCGAGGATGGTGAGCAGACCGACCACGGTGGACGGCGTCACCTCGAACCCGACCAGCGAGTAGACCCCGGCGGACAGCAGCAGGTCGTGCAGCAGGGCGAGCATCGCCCCGACCGCCATCCGCCACTCGAAGAAGATCGAGATGTAGATCGACACCGCGACCAGGAAGACGATCAGACCCTGGATGGCCTTGACGGTGATGTCGTGGCCCCAGCTGGAGCTGACCGTGGTCACCGACGGCTTGGCCGTCAAGTGCAGGCTCTCCTCCAGCGCGGTCTGCACCTGGTTCTGCTTGGTGGGGTCGAGCGTCTCGGTCTTCACCACGATCTGCCGGGTGCTGCCCGAGCCGACCTGCTGCGGCGGCTCCGCCGACGGCGCGCCGGCCTTGGTGAACGCCGCGTCCACCTCGGCCACGGTGATCGAGGTGCCGCCCACCGGGATCTGGAACTGCGACCCGCCGCGGAACTCCACGCCCTGCACGAAGCCGCGGAAGACGAAGCTCAACACACAGATGAGCAGGACGATCCCGGAGATGGAGTAGAACATCGCGCGCCGGCGCGGGCCGACGAAGTCGACCTTGGTCTCGCCCCGGTACAGCTTTCGGAAGAAAGACATCATCGTTGACCCTTCTTCCGCTCCTGCTCGGCGCGCATGCGCGCGCGCCGCGCGGCCGCCCGTTCCGCCGCGCTGCCCGGCGCCGGCTTGGCGCGTCCCGGCGCGGGTTCGCCGCCCGGTGGGTCGCCGCCGGGCGAACCGCCGAGCTTGGCGCGCCACTCCGCGTCGACGTCCTCGGGCGCCCCCGGCTCGCCGTCGCCGGCATCGGGCGCGTCGTCGGCGCCGTCGGAGGCCGCGCGCGCGGGGGACGGTTCGGGCTGCTCGACGCTGTCCCATTCGTCGTCTGGCTCGGCCTCGCCATCACGCTCCAGCACCGCCACCGCCGACTGCGCGGGCGCGGCGCGGCCCGCCGACCGGCGGCGGGCCCCCGGCGCCGACTCGATCGCCTCCACCGGATCGGTCAGCGCGATCCCGCCCACCCGGACCGCGTTGAGCCCGGTGAAGCGCGGCGAGCCGAACGCCGCGCTGCGCGACAGCAAAGACACGATCGGATGGGTGAACAAGAACACCACCACCAGGTCGAGGATCGTCGACAACCCCAAGGTGAAGGCGAACCCTTTCACATCGCCGGCCGCGAAGTAGTACAGCACTGCGGCGGCGAGGAAGGACACCGCGTCGGCGGAAAGAATCGTCCGTTTCGCGCGCACCCAGGCCCTGGGCACCGCGGTCCGAATCGTCCGCCCGGTATGCACTTCGTCTTTTATCCGTTCGAAGTACACCACGAACGAGTCCGCGGTGATGCCGACCGCGACGATGAACCCGGCGATGCCCGCCAGGGTCAGCGTGAAGCCCATCTCCCGGCCGAGGACCACCAGCATCGCCCACACCAGTCCGCCGGAGACCAGCAACGAGGCGATGGTGATCAGGCCGAGCGCCCGGTAGTACACCAGTGAGTAGATGACCACCAGCCCGAGGCCGATCGCGCCCGCCAGCAGGCCCGCCTTGAGCTGCGCGGTGCCCAGGGTCGCGGAGACCTCCTGCACCGAGTCGGTGGTGAAGTTCAGCGGCAGCGCGCCGTACTTGAGCTGACGGGCCAGCGTGGTCGCCGAGCTCTGCGTGAAGCTGCCGGTGATCTGGGTGGCCTCGCCGTTGATGACGGCCTCATTGTGCGGGTAGGAGATGATCTGCCCATCCAGGGTGAACGCCACATACTCCGCGCACGGCACGGCGCTGGTCGAGCACTGCTGCACCGGTTGGACGTTGCCCCCGCTGCTGGAGTGGTGCTCGCTGGTGTACTTCGCCCACGCCGTCTGCCCGGAGCTCTTGAGCGTCAGACTGACCGACCAAGTCAGGTTGCTCGACCCGTTCGGCGGGTTCGCCTGCGCGCTGGAGATCTGGGTGCCTGGCACGATCACCGGTCCGAGCAGGAAGGCGTACTGGTTGCTGTCGTCGCAGGCGATGATCGCCTTGTCCGCGTAACTGGCCTGGGTGTAGGTCTTCGACGTGCAGTCAAAGCTCATCAGGGCTTGGTTCAGCGCGGTCTGCTGGTCGCTGGTCAGCGCCTCGAACGCGGTGTCCGTGGTCGGCGCGGTGAAGCCCAGCGACTTGAGCGGATCGGCGTTGCCCGTCGTCGATCCGGTCGAGGTGGCGGTGGCCGTCGGCGTGGCCGCGTCGGTCGAGGCGGCGGGCGCGCTTCCGGTCGCCCCGGTGGTGTCCGTCGGGGCGGTGGTGTCCGTCGGGGGGGTGCGGGGCTCGGGCGTCAGACTTGCCGGTGCGGTGCCGGTGGCCGCTGGGGCGCTGGTCGGCACCGCGCCCAGCGGGCGCGCGCCGGCCGCGTTGGCCGAGTGCGTGGTGGTGCCCGCGCTCGGCGGCGCGGTGGTGGCGGCTGGGGTGTCGGTCGCCGCCGGCGCGGTCCCGGTCGCCGGCGCGCTGGCGGTGCCCGACGCGGTCGGGGCACCCGTTCCGGCCGGAGTGGTCGTCGCCTCGGCGTTGCCGGTGGCGGTCGGGGTGGTCGTGGCGGTGGCGGTGGGTGTGGCCTGCGCGAGCAGCGTCGAGGAGTACTGCGGCGGCGACACCACCGGGCGGAAGTTCAGCTGCGCGGCCTGCCCGAGGTCGGCGATGTCGTTGGGCGTCTTGCCGGGCATGGAAACCACGATCTGGTTGCTGCCCTGCACCACCACAGTCGCGTTAGCCACCCCGGAGCCGTTGACCCGGTTCTCGATGATCTGTTTCGCCTCGGTCATCGCCGAGCTGGACGGGTTCCCGCCACCCTCGGTCTGCGCCTTGAAGATCACCTGCGTGCCGCCCTCAAGGTCCAGGCCGAGCTTGGGCACATGCCGCTGACCCGGCCAGAAGACGACGGCATACAGGACGGCGAACAAGCCGAGCAGCGCAAGGAAGTAACGCCCGACGCGCAGCGTTCCGGCAGCAGGTGGTGCCACGGGTCTTTAGTCTCCTCGTCGGACGGTCAATAATGGCGCGGCGCACCGGCGTGGCGCGCCCCGCGCATTATCCGCGCGCGCCATGGACACGGCGTGTGCGGGTAGGTCAGCTCCAAAGTATGACTGACGCCGCTGTTCTGACCTAACTTGGCCGACTCGCCGGCGGGTTGAATCTCCGCTGACTCGTGGCC
>WQZC01000223.1 GCA_009780925.1 Actinomycetes bacterium
GAGCGCGCCACCCGCTCGAGCACCTGACGCTGGGAGTCGGACATCGCCAAGGCAACCGCCGCGGAACTCACCACCCGAGCATAACCCCAAACGGTCTACCTATTTACGAGACACACCACTAGTTTCTATGCCTCGGCAATGACCGCCCCGACCGGACTCGGAGGTCTTCGCATGTCACGGACAGAGCTGCTCGTCGACCTCGCCATCGTCGTGGTCAGCGCCGCGCTGGCCGTCATGCTTTGGATTCTTTACGCCAAGTGGACCAATCGGCGGCGTCGGCGCGAAAGCTCACCGAGCCGTACCTGGTCGTGTTGATCACCGAGAGATACGACAGTTCCCCGAACGATATGCGGGTGCTGAAATATTCCGGCGGCCGGCTCACCGATCAGTCGATGACGCGGCTCGGCACCATCGTGGTGGCCTACTACTGGGCCTGCCACTCGCAGAAGTACCACTACGTCGGCCCCGGCGGCGGAGGCGGAGGCAGCGAGGTGACCCTGCTGCAATACTGCGCCGCGCTGTACTTCTACGACGGCGCGGCCACCGAGCCGAGCCAGGCGCTGACCACCATCAGCGACCTGCGGGGAGCGCCGTTCCCCGAGAACGGCTCTGGCTACGACGGCTCAGTGCCGGATCGGGACATCCTCGCCGAAGCCGAAGGGCGGGGCGGAAGCACCGCCGGCCCCACCGCCCCGGCCGCGGACATCTACCTAGCCGGGCACGCGCGCGCGGTGAGAGTCGCCGCTGACGGCGCCTTGTCGGTCATCGCTGGCAATGTGGGCTTCGGCCCGCTGGTCCCCGCGCCGGCGACGGACAGCCCGGTGGACGTGCTCGCGATAGCCGCCCAACCAAACTGATCGGATTCACCGCGAGTGCTCGCCGCGGCGCTCCACCGCCGCGGACTCGGCGCCGCCGCGGACGCGGCACCGCTGCGGACTCGGCGTCGAGAACCGGCACCAAGCCAACAAGAAGGCGACCCGAGTGGGCCCGCGCTCAGGCTCGCTGGCCGAGCAGGCCGTAGCGCACCGCGTCGTGCAGCGCCAGCCAGGACGCCTCGATGACATTGGCGTGCACCCCGACCGTGGTCCACTCGCGCCGCCCGTCCGAGGTGCCGACCAGCACCCGGGTGATCGCGTCGGTTCCGGGATTGCCGGGCAGGATGCGCACCTTGTAGTCAGTGAGCTTGAACTCGGCCAGGCGCGGGAACGCCTCGGCCAGCGCGCCGCGCAAGGCGCGGTCCAGCGCGTTGACCGGTCCGTTGCCCTCCTCGGTGGAGATGACCCGCCGGCCCGCCGCGCGCACCTTCACCGTCGCCTCGCTGACCAGCTCGCCGTCCTCGCGCCGGTCGGTGATCACTCGGTAGGACTCGACGTGGAACGGGTCGATGAACTCCCCCAGCTGGTCGCGCAGCAGCAGCTCGAAAGAAGCGTCGGCGGCCTCGTAGGACCAGCCGGATGCCTCGTGCACCTTGACGTGCTCGACCACCTTGCTCACCACGTCGGGCCGGCCGCTGACATCGACGCCGAGCTCGGCCGACTTCAGCTCCACCGACGCCCGGCCGGCCATCTCGGTCACCAAGATGCGCTGGTCGTTGCCGACCACCGCCGGGTCCATGTGGTTGTACATCTCCCGGTCGACCTTGATCGCCGAGGCGTGCAGCCCGGCCTTGTGGGTGAACGCCGCCGCCCCCACGTACGGGGCGTGCGCGTCCGGCACCAGGTTGGCGATCTCGGCGATCGCCCGGGAAACCCGCGACAGCTCGGCCAAGCAGCCGTCCGGCAGCACGTCCAGCCCGAGCTTGGTGACCAGTCCGCCGACCACCGTGAACAGGTTGGCGTTGCCGGCCCGCTCGCCGTACCCGTTGGCGGTGCCCTGCACATGGGTCACCCCGGCGCCCACCGCGGCCAGCGTGTTGGCCACCGCGCAGCCGGTGTCGTTGTGCGCGTGGATGCCCAGCCGGATCCCGACCCGCTGGCGCACCGCCGCCACGATCTCGCCCAAGCCGGCCGGCAGCGAGCCGCCGTTGGTGTCGCACAGCACGCCGACCTCGGCGCCGGCGCTCGCGGCGGCGTCCAACACCCGCACCCCGTAGTCGGCGTCGACCCGGTAGCCGTCGAAGAAGTGCTCGCAGTCCAGGAACACCCGCCGGCCGTGCTCGCGCAGGTAGGCGATGGTGTCGCCCACCATGGCCAGGTTCTCCTCCAGCGTGGTGCGCAGCGCGCGCCGCACGTGCCGCACATCGGACTTGGCGACCAGCACCACCACCTCGGTTCGGGCGTCCAGCAGCGCCTTCACCTGCGGGTCGTCCTGAACCGCCACCCCCGCCTTGCGGGTGGCGCCGAACGCGGCCAGGGTGGCGTTGGCCAGTTCCAGCTCGCCGTCGGCGGCCCGGGCGAAGAACTCGGTGTCCTTGGGCAGCGCCCCGGGCCAGCCGCCCTCGATGAACCCCACGCCGACCTGGTCCAGCAGCCGGGCGACCGCGATCTTGTCGGCCACCGAGTAGCTGATGCCCTCGCGTTGCGCGCCGTCGCGCAGCGTGGTGTCGAATACGTGGAACTCATCGGTCAACATCGGGGATTTCTCACAATCGGTTGCGGATCAGCCGGCCATGGGCGGGCCGGAGGGTAGGAGGGTCAGGACGGTCGGTGGCCAAGCGGTCGGCCGGCTCAGGTCACCGGCGGGGCGGGTCGGTCGGCCGGATGGCAGGGATGGCCGGTCAGGACGCGGCGGCCTCGGCCAGCCGGTCGCCGATCTCGGCGGTGCTGCCCGGGTGGTCCGGGTCCCGGTGGGCCAGGTCGGCGGCCACCGCCGCCTCGACCCGGGCGCTGGCCTCGGCCTGCCCGAGATGGTCCAGCAGCATGGCCACGGAGAGCACCGCCGCGGTGGGGTCGGCCTTGCCTTGCCCGGCGATGTCCGGCGCGGAGCCATGCACCGGCTCGAACATCGACGGGTGGCGCCGGGTCGGGTCCACATTGCCGCTGGCGGCGAGCCCGACACCGCCGGTGACCGCGCCCGCCAGGTCGGTGATGATGTCGCCGAACAGGTTGTCGGTGACGATCACGTCGTAGCGCCCGGGGTCGGTGACCAGGTAGATCGTCGAGGCGTCCACATGGTTGTAGTCCACGGTGACGTCGGGATACTCCGCCGCAATCGCGTCCACGGTGCGCTTCCACAGGTCGCCGGCGTGGACCAGCACGTTGTTCTTGTGCACCAGGGTCAGCTTGTGCCGGGGGCGGGTCCGCGCCCGGTCGAACGCGGCCCGCACCACGCGGGCCACCCCGAAGGCGGTGTTGACGCTAACCTCAGTGGCCACCTCGGCGTCGGTGCCGCGCCGCAGCGCCCCGCCGACCCCCGCGTACAGGCCCTCGGTGCCCTCCCGGTACACCACGAAGTCGATCTCCGGCGCGTCGGCCAGTGGGCTGCGCACCCCCGGGTAGAGCTTGGCCGGGCGCAGGTTCACGTAGTGGTCCAGCTCGAAGCGCAGCCGCAGCAGCAGCCCGCGCTCCAGGATCCCGGACGGCACCGACGGGTCGCCGACCGCGCCGAGCAGGATCGCGTCATGGGCGCGGAGCTCGGCCAGCGCGGAGTCCGGCAGCGTCTCCCCGGTGCGGTGCCAGCGCGCCGCGCCGAGGTCGAAGGTGTTCGTCTCCGCCCCGGGCGCCACCGCGTCGAGCACCTTCAGCGCCTGCTCGGTGACCTCGATCCCGATCCCGTCCCCAGGAATGATCGCGAGCTTCATCGCGCCGCCGTGCCCTCGGTGTAGTCGTCGTCATCGGTGGCCACCCAGCTCATCAGGCCGCGCAGCTTGCGCCCCACGTCCTCGATCGGGTGCTGCTCGCCCTTGGCCCGCAACGCCTTGAACTCCGGCGCGCCGGCGTCCTGGTCGGCGATGAACCGGGCGGCGAAGGCGCCGTCGCGGATCTCGGCCAGGACGGCGCGCATGTTGTCCTTGACGTGCGCGTCGATCACCCGCGGCCCGCTGACGTAGTCGCCGTACTCGGCGGTGTCCGACACCGACCAGCGCTGCTTGGCGATGCCGCCCTCATAGATCAGGTCGACGATCAGCTTGAGCTCGTGCAGGCATTCGAAGTAGGCGATCTCCGGGGCGTAGCCGGCCTCGGTGAGCGTCTCGAAGCCGTATTCGATCAGCTGGGACACCCCGCCGCACAGCACCGCCTGCTCGCCGAACAGGTCGGTCTCGGTCTCCTCGGTGAAGGTGGTCTTGATGGCGCCGGCGCGGGTGCCGCCGATGCCCTTGGCGTAGGACAGCGCCAGCGCGAACGCTCCTCCGGTGGCGTCCTGCTCGACCGCCACCAGCACCGGCACCCCCTTGCCGTCGACGAACTGGCGGCGCACCAGGTGACCGGGGCCTTTGGGGGCGACCATGCACACGTCCACATCGGCCGGCGGGTCGATGTAGCCGAAGCGGATGTTGAA
>WQZC01000224.1 GCA_009780925.1 Actinomycetes bacterium
CGCTCCACCCCGGCGCGGGCCTGCTGGCCGATGGTGAGCAGCGAGGTCAGCTGCCGCACCGGTCCGACCAGCTGGCCCAGGTAGGTGGAGAACGCCAGGAACGTGCCGAGGGTCAGGTGGCCGTTCAGCGCCAGCCACCCGCCCAGCAGCAGCACGCCGACCTGGCCGAGGGTGGGGATGGCTTGCAGCGCCGGGGAGTATTTGGCCTGCAGCCGGACCACCCGCATCCGGCTCGCGAACAGGCGCCGGGCGCGCTGTTCCAGCTCGCCGACCTCGCGTTCCTCCTGGCCGAAACCCTTCACCACCCGCACCCCGGTGATGGCCGCCTCCACCTCGACGATCAGCTCCCCGGACTGCTGCTGGGCGTCCCAGTTGGCGGGGAAGAGGTCTCGGCGGGAGGCGTTGGCCACGAACCACAGCGCGGGGACGACGGCCAGCGCCACCAGGGTGAGCATCGGGGAGAGCGCCACCATGACCACCAGCGACACCACGAACAGCAGCGCGTTGGAGGACAGCAGCGGGACGAACGCCAACAACCCCTGCACCAGGCCCACGTCGGTGATCGCCCGGCTGACCACCTGCCCGGTCTCCAGGCTGTCTTGCGCCGCGCCGTCCAGTCGCGACAACGCGGCGAACACATCCGCGCGCATGTCGTACTGCACGTCCAGCGACAGCCGGCCCGCGCTGTACCGGCGGACGAAGGTGATCGCGTACTGCAGCGCGGCGGCGCCGATCAGCATGCCCACCCAGGCGCCGACGCTCTGCTGCGGGTCGCGCATCACCGTGTCCACCACGTGCCGGATCACCAAGGGGACGATGGCGGAGACCACCGCCCCGCCGGCTGCCGCGCCGAACGCGGCGAACAGGTCGCGGCGGTGGCGCAGGCAATACCCGGTGAGCCGGCGCAACCAGCCCACCGGCCGCGGCGCCCCGCCCCCGAGGCGGCGGGGCGGCGGAAGGCTCACACGTTCGAGCCTAAACCCGCCCTCGCGCCCGCTCGGGCGCTCATTTGCGGCGCGCCATGGGTCACTACCACCGGGTCACTGCCGCCGGATCAGCGCCACGGATCACCGCGCGTCACTCGGCGCGCGGCAGCAGCGGTATCCGGGCGCGGGTGAACACCGCCATGACCGCCGCCGCCAGGACCGGCGCGCCGACGGCCAACAGCGCTGCCCACCCCCACGGGACGTTCAGGCTCAGCCCGGGCTCGGTGAGGCCGGCGGCGGCCGAGCAGCTCCCCGTCGGCCCGCTGGCGCATTGATGTGAGCTGAACCCGATCAGCGCGATGACGGCCATCAGCCCGGCGACGAAACCGGTGCCGACCCCGAGCGCGCTGAGCGTGAGCGCGTTGGCGGCGGCCAGTCGGCGGCGCAGCCCGGGGTTGGCGCCCACCGCCGCGCAGATCGACAGGTCCCGTTTGGCGTCGGCCATGGCCAGCGCGGAGGCGACCACCACGATGAGCAGGCACAGCGCCCAGCAGGCCCACAGCGCGATCGGGAACACGTTGGCGATGCTGTTTTGGTAGCCGCGCTCCACGTCCACCTGCGCGCCTTTGCCGATGACCCCGAACACGGCGGCGGTGGCGAGGGCCTGCTGCGCGGAACTGGGCATCGCGGTGGTGGTGGCGATCACCTGAACGGTGCTCGCCGTCATGCCGAGCCGGTCGGCCAGCGCGGGCGGCAGGATCATCAACGCCCGGGCGTCGGGGTCGCGCACCGCCACCGCCGGCACCAGGACCCGGCTCAGCCCGATCAGCCGGGCCGATACCTGTTGGTCCGGGCCGCGGATGCTCCCCGGGGCGGCCTGCCCGGCCGCGCCGAGCTGCGCGCGCTCGACAAAGCTTGATATCTGGGGGGCGTAGGGGTCGCCCGGGTACATGCCCAGCCCCAGCATGCCGACCGTGGCGTCGGCGAACACGCTCTTTTGCACCAGCGCCCGTCCGTCGCTGAGGTCGTCCGGGCTGAACACCACCGCCATGCCGGCGGCGAGCGCGGACGCCACCGGGCGCGCCGCGCCCGGGGCCAGCACCGGCGCGCCGGACCCGTCATCGATCACGATCCCGGCGAGGAGCACCGGTGGGGTCGCGTGGCCCGAGCTCGCGCGCACCGGGTTCTGCGCGTCGAATTGGGCGCACTGCGGTTTGCCGCGCGCGGTGTCCGCCGCGCGCGGATCGGTGCCGCCCAAGATCCGCTGCCCGGCCGGCGTCAGCGACTCGTTCGCCACCGTCGGGCCGGTCACCGTGGTGGGGGTCGCGCCCGCCGCCGGCGAGGAACTGTCCACTGTGGTCGTCGCGTCGGAGGACAGCGCTGGGGTGAGCGGGCAGGTGTTGGCGTCGGCGCGCACCGGGGTGAAGGAAAGGATGGTGGAGCGCGATTCGGCGCCGCCACCATTGCCGGTTGGGCCGTTCGCGGCCCCGGCGGTGATCGGCGCGGTGGCGCCGTCGGCGGCAACGGCCAGCGGGGCGGGCGCGGAGACCGCGACCGTGCCGTTGATCGGCGACACCGAGGCCAACGCGGACCGCACGCCCGCGGTCTGGGCGGCGGAGGGCGGGGTGTCGAAGGAGACCGTCAGCTGGCCCGGTTGGGCCATCGGCTGATAGGAGTTCTTGCCCTGGACCCAGGAGGAATTGATGCCGATGCCAACGGCGAACGCGGCCGCCATGACGGCCATCACGGCGGCCACCCCGGGGGCGGTGCGACCAGTGGCGCGCGCCGCGTCCCGGCTGGCCAGCCGGGCCAGCAGCGGCAGGTGGCGCCCGCTGCGGCCGAGCAGCCGCAACAAGGCCGGAACGATCATGATCATGCCTGCTTCGGCCGCCGCGAAGGTCGCCACGGCCAGGATCATTGGTCGGTTGTCGCGCGCCGGGAAATCCGGCTGCCAGTACTCCAGCCACAGCGCGCCGACCACCCCGAGCGCCAGGCAGGCCGCGCCCACGATCGGCGTCGCGCGGCGCGCGCGTCGAGTTGACAGCTCGCCTCGGGACAGCGCGCTTCGGGTGTGGCGGCGGGTCGCGCCGCGGGCCGGGAACAGCGCGGCGACCAGGGCGGCGACCAAACCGACCGCCACCAGCGCGAGTGATTGCCACCAGGGGAAGCGGATGGGGCCGAGCACCTTGCCGAGAATGTGGAACCCACCCCACGGCCGGGCGGCCAGCGCTCCGGCGAGCAGGCCGACGGCCACCCCGCCGATCCCGGCCAGCACACCGACCACCACGCCGCCGGCCAGCACGGTGCGTCGCAGTTGGCGCGGCGGCGCGCCGGCAGCCGAGGCCAGGGCCAGGTCCCGGCGGGATCGGCGGGCGGTGACCGCGAACGCCGGGCCGGCCAGCAGCACCACCTGGACCAGCACGAACAGGCCGACGACAGCCAGCAGCGTCGCGATCGCGGTCCGGTTCGCCGAGGTCGCGTCGGTCACCGCCTGCGCGGTCGCGGTGGGATGGCGCGCGAAGCGCGGCGCGGCGACCAGCATTCCTTTGGCGTTGGCCGCCGACACCTGGGACGCGCCGATCGGCGTCGGGGACGACACGAAGAACGTGACGGACAGTTGCGAGATCGGCAGCCGCGCCAGACCGAAAGCGCCCGGCGGCCCGATCACCGCGGCGGCGGAGGTGTCCGCGCTGAGCAGGTAGGCGATCCCGCTGACGGTGAACTCGTGGCCGTACGCGGACAGGTGGGCGCCCACCGACAGGCGCAACGCGTCCGCCACCGCCTTGGTCACCAGCACCTGATTGGTGGCGCGCGGCACGGCGCCGCGCAGCATTTGCAGTCGTCCGGCCGCCATTGGATCGGCCAGGTCGTACTCCCAGGCCTTGGCGGTCAGCTGCCGCCGGCCGCTGGTGACGGCGGTGCTGGAGATCGTCTGGGTGAGGATTCCGGTGGCGTCCGGCACGATCGCCCGCACCCAGGACAGCTGCGTCGCCAGGTCGGCTTCGGGGCCGGCCGCCGAGTCGACGCCGCCGAAGAAGATGTCGTTGAGGTCGCCCGGTGTGGCCCAGTTCTGGCCGAGCCGGTCTTGCGCGATTGCCTGGCCGGGGGCGGCCAGGGTGAATGAGGCGTCGGCGGCGCCGATCGCCCGGGTCAGCTGGGTGCCGATGGACGCGTTGTTGGTGGCGACGAGCACGGCCGCGGCGGTGGCCCCGGCGATGGGCAGGGCGATCATGGCGATGGCCAGCGCGGTCATGCCGAGGTGGCGGCGGGCGTCTCGGCGGGCGATGCGCAGCGCCACTCGCCAACTGGCCAGCGCGCGCCTCATCGCTGGCCGTCCCGAGGCGGTTGGTCGTCCCGAGGCGGCTGGTCGTCCCGCGGCGGTTGGTCGTTCCGAGGCGGCTGGTCGTCCCCGCCAGGTTGGTCGTTCCGAGGCGGTTGGTCGTTCCGAGGCGGCTGGTCGTCCCCGCC